>CAYOMI010000014.1:0-17112 GCA_964405005.1 uncultured Planctomycetales bacterium
TTATCTATCTCTTGTCTTTTCCTAATATTTAATAGGTAATCATAAATAATCATCAACTTAAAGCGCTCTTTAGATAAGTTAAAAATTTTATTTTTCAAATCCTTTAGCTGATCATCCAGAACTAAAAGTTCGCGGTTTATCTCTAACAGCCTATCTACTACTAGACCTTTGTGCCGACCTAAGGTAACAAAATTAAAATGATAATTTTTTAAAACTGTATCCAGATGCTCAAATTCTTCTTGTAGATAAATGATGACGAGGTACATACTTGCCTTATCCTGATTAATGACTTCAAAGAACAAATTTAGCTTCTCTTTTTGAAAATCTTCTTGTAGTTTTGCATAATCAGCAGTAGGCAAAACACCACATAAAACTGCACAGGTTTCTGTAGTATGGGGTTCATCTAAAGGAAGTTTAAGTTTCTGCCAGTCAGTTAAAAGATCTCTTTCCTCGATTAACTTTTCTCTGTGCTGAATAAAATTTCTAAGATGGTTACGCAGAACATTTAATTTCTCAATAAGGTCCTGATAATCAAAACTAGTAATTACCTCTTGTAATTGCTCTTGGTATACTAGTGGCTTAAGTCCTACTATGCTCTCTAAAAAGCCAGACTTTTGTTGATAACTGGCTAAATAAGCAATTGCCTCTTCAATTTCTACAAGATGCATCTCACCAGTTTCTAGGGAAATGTTTAACTGGGACACTGGCTCTTCTATGGCAATCAGCTCTACTCTACCCAATCTCTGCAACAAAGCCAAAAAGTCTTTCTTGTCTTTGCGTAAACCTACCAGCTCTATCTTTTTAAATTTGCTGACCGCCATATTATCCTTCTATTTTTGCTTTAAGATATTCTACTGCTTGTGTAAGATTTCTGCGAGATGCTTCTTTTAATTTCCGGATTTCTTCTTCTGCCTGATTTTTAATGGCACTGATTCCTTGGGATGTCTCTTGTTCTATTTTAAGCCTTAATTTTTGTGCCTCAAGCCTTGCTTGTTCTTGAGCCTGTTTAAAAATGCGCTCCTTATCCTGTTTTGCTTCTTGTAAAATCTTATACGCCTGGCTTTTGGCCTGTTCAATAATCTTGTCTGCCTTACTTTCTGCTTCTTTAACTTTATCTAAGGCAACTTTGGCGTCCATTCTTTATACTAATTCCTTCAGTGCTTTAAGTGGATCATTTGCCTTTAATATGGGTCTTCCTACCACCAAAAAATTGCTACCCGCTCTAATTGCCTCGTTTGCTGTAGTAGTTCTTTTCTGGTCATCCCCGCAAATACTCCTTGGTCTTATGCCAGGAGTAAGCATAATAAATTTCTTTTTAATTTTCTGACGCAAAAATTTTGCCTCTTGAGCTGAACAAACTATGCCGTCTAAGCCGCATTCTATTCCTATCTTCGCTAGGGTTAAAACATCGCTTGAATCTGCTTCTTTACTAGTTAAAACCGTAACTCCGATTAATAAAGGCCGTTTTATTTTTAGTTTTTTAGATTCTTGTTGGGCCGCCTTAACTGCTGCTTTAATCATTTCTTCATCGCCCAAAATATGTAAGGTGAGCATCTTTACTCTATGATGCGTGGCAGCCCTCACCGCATTGGCAACTGTATTTGGGATATCGAAAAACTTAAGGTCTAAAAAAACCTCTCCGCCTTTTTTTCTAATAAACTCTATAATTTTTGGGCCGCAGGAAGTAAATAACTGGCAACCAACTTTAAAAATTTTTATTTTAGGATAGAGTTTATTGATAAAATATTTGGCCTGATTAAAATCTCCTACGTCTAAGGCAAGAATTAGTTTAGTTTTTAAGTTCTTTGATTTTATGGTTCTTGAGTTCATAATTTAAGGCTACCTATAAGTTGTTTTATATCATTAATCTTATTCCCTATTAAATATTCTTTTATGCCTTCGATGATTTCTATACTTACTCGGGGATTAATAAAGTTTGCTGTTCCAATTGCTATGGCGCTTGCGCCAGCAATAAAAAATTCTAAGGCAGATAAAGTATTTATTATACCACCCATGCCAATAATAGAAATTTTTATTTTTCCATAAACCTCCCAGACCATACGCACGGCAACTGGTCTTACTGCCGGACCGCTTAAACCACCAATAATTGCGCCCAGCTTTGACTTTTTTGTTTGGACATCTATACTCATTGCAGTTATGGTATTAATCAAAGAAACTGCATCGCTTCCTGCCTTTTCAGCGGCACTTGCAATTTCAGTAATGTCAGTAACATTGGGCGAAAGTTTGGTAATTAGAGTTTTCTTGGTAACTTTGCGCACTGCCTTCACTAAATTAAAAGTTGCTTTAGGATCCTGAGAAATTAATCTTGTGTTTTTGATGTTAGGACAAGAAATATTCAGCTCAATCGCTGCAACTTCTTTTATCTTATCCAGTCGTTCGGCAAGCACAATGAATTCTTGAGGATCATCCTCTGAAGCAATGCTTACAATTAACGGCACACCAATATTTCTTAGAGAAGGTAATTTATCTTCAATAAAGACTTCTAATCCGGGATTTTCTAAGCCAATAGAATTAAGCATTCCCGCAGGTGTCTCGCAGGTACGCGGTGGTGGATTACCCTGACGCGGCTTTAAGGTAATAGTCTTAGTTACTATTGCCCCCAGTTTTCTTAAATCTAAGAAATCAGCAAACTCCTCTCCATAACCAAAAGTTCCTGAAGCAACTATTACCGGATTTTTTAGTTTTAGCTTACCGATATTAATCCTTAAATCAACCATCTCTCTAATAAATTCTTATCTAAAAAATATGATTCCTATTATAGCGCAACTAATTAATACTAAGATAGGATGAATTTTAAAAATTGAAAGTGCGATAACTGTGCCAATTACGATAAACAAGGATTTATATCCAGCAAGGATGCTCGTTTTACTTATGCTTAAAGCAGCGACAATAATGAGCCCGAGCACAGCCGGCCTTAACCCTTTGAAAACCGCCTGCACAGCAGGATTATTTTGAAACTGAAAGAATACAGAGGCAATAGCCCAGATAATTAAAAACGACGGCAAGACAACTCCCATGGTAGCCATTATTGCGCCCCAAAATTTTGCTACTTTGTATCCGATAAAAGTAGCAGAGTTTATAGCAACCGGACCAGGGGTCATTTCTGCAATAGCAATAAGATCGGTAAATTGTTCCATCGTCAGCCAGTGGTATTTGTTAACAATCTCTCTTTCGATTAATGGGATCATTGCGTATCCACCTCCAAACGTAAATGCTCCGATTTTAATAAATTCCCAAAAAAGTTTAAGATAAACCATTTATTTCTCCCTTTTTAAAAACTTGGTTCAATACACAATACCTTAAACTTCCTAAAATCCTTTAGTCCTCCCTGAATAAAACTTAAATTAGTTAAATACTTCATCTTGCACCAAACCAGGAATTTATTTTTGGGTTCCATGCCAAAATTCCATTTTACATATTGATACATAAAGTAAGACATCAATAAAAAAGATATAAGTGTAAAAAGCTTTATTCCTGCGCCTATCCAAATAAAACTTAGAACCAGACCTATGATAAAAAGAAGAGTAAATATATGCATGAGATGAAAATTCCCTAAATAAATGAATCCCTTTAAAGGAAAAGGGATCATAAAAGAAGGATTACCTTTTAAAAATTGTAAGATTATCTCCAGGCCGCTCTTCTTAACATACTTATCAATTAAAGGAAGATGTGCCTGGCCATAGGTTATCCAGACTTTTCTTAAAGCCTTAATATCTGCCCGATGCATATGGTCAACTTTGGCAAGAGGCGCGAAATAAAATTGATAACCCCGGCGCCTACATTCGTAACTCAAATTCATGTCTTCACCTGTCGGTCTTTCCCAGAATTTTAAACCGTTTTCATCTAATATAGATTTTCGATAGGCGACATTACAGGTGCCAAAAAAATAACCCTTATGGCCACCGATATCCGACGGTTTTGGTTCCTGGGGAAATTCTGGATAATAACCTTCCTTTATAAAACCGTAGCGGGGACTAACCATATTAAAACGAAAATGCTGGCACCAAGCCTCAACTAAATTATGGGGATCAACCTTGAGAGTAAAAATTTCTCCTCCCACTGCCGCAATCTTTGGGTCGCGTTGAAAATGTTTGAGCATCTCATTAATCCAGTTTTTATCTGGTGCGCAGTCTGCATCGGTAAAGAATAAGTATTCGCCCTTAACAACTTCTAAGGCCTTATTACGCGCAAAGCCAGGAGAAGGACAATTAGGAATCTCGACCAGTTTTATAAAGGGATATCTTTTCTGCCAATTTTTTATAATTTCGACGGTTTTATCAGTTGAGCCGCCGTCAGCAATAATCCACTCCCAGTTGTCGCGGGGATAATCTACATTAAGCAAATAATTAAAAGTTTTTTCAATGGTACGTTCAAAATTTTTTACGGGGATGATTATGGAAACAAAGGGTTTGGTGGATATCATTACTCCTCCTTTCTATTCCCAAATTATCTCATTTGCTTTAAAAACCGGACCTTCCTTACAGACCCGAAGATAGCCTTTTTTTGTATTCACTGCACAGCCCAAACAAGCGCCAATGCCGCAGGCCATATGTTCTTCCAAAGAAATTTGTGCTGGAATTTTATATTTTTTGGAAATGCGCGTAATCTCTTTTAACATGGGGCGCGGTCCGCAGGCGTATATTTGAGCTTGGAGTTTGGAGTTTGGAGTTCTTAGTAAATCCGTTAATAAATCCGTAACTTTACCTTTAAAACCGCGGGAGCCGTCATCGGTGGCTATTTTAACATCAAAATTTAAATCTCTAAACTCTTTTTCGCAAAGTATTTGATTCTTTGTTTTCGCACCAATTAAAACAAGATTTTTGATTTTTGATTTTTGATTTTTGATTTTCCTTAGTTTTTCTAGAAGAAAAACTAAGGGCGCAACCCCCATGCCACCGGCAACCAGAATTAGTTGAGGGCTGAGGGCTGAGGGTTGAGGGTAATCGAAACCATTACCTAAAGGACCGATTATATCCAAATATTCTCCTGTTTTTTTCTGCGCGAGAATCTCTGTACCTTTACCTAAGACTTCATAAAAAATCTCTATGTTGGAACCTCGAATCCTATGAACGCTAAAAGGTCGGCGCAACAGTGGCTCATCGCTAGCTGATACTTTTATTCCTAAAAACTGTCCTGGTTTTGCAGTCTTTACAATGTTAGAGCAGGACAAAACTATCTTATAATATCTTGGTATAACTTCAATATTTTTAATTACTTTTGCTTTTATTTGTAACATCTGGACTTAGCTCTGTTCTGCTTTGCTTTTGTTTAAATAAATAATGAGCCCAATAAATAATACGATGGTGATAAATATTATTATTGCTTCATCGAGATATGCGCTAATACCTTGGTTTCTAATATCTTCCCAAGATTCTAGAAGAAGAGTAATCAATAAAACTGCTAAAATAGAACCTATTTCATTTTTTAACCAGGCAAACTTTAAAGGTAAGTATTCCCTCACATCCATCTTAACTACAGTGGTAAACGAAGGAAAGATACGGGGTACTCTTTTACAATAATCGGGGTAATCTTTAGGAAAGGAAGCTGCTAATTTTTTCTCTTCCTTAAATATGAGTAACAGGTAATGTGTTACAAAAACCAATAAAAAAATCACTATCATCCACCAATTAAATAGCACCAGAATAATACCTATTCCAATTAACAGTATGCCTAAGTACATAGGATTTCGCGAAATGGCATAGGGTCCATCCTGAATCAATGCACGTCCATTTTTTGATTTTTCTGCTTTATAACCTCGCCCAGAAACCCTAATGATCTGCCCTAATAGAATGACTGCAATCCCAAATATCTCTGCTATCTCATCCCAATAAGTTGGTACAATTTCTTTGCGAAAAAATATGCCTGGAGAAAAAGCGATTAACAAAACTATAAAAAATATAATGATCCCATTTATCTTAAGTCTTTTTTTCATATTTTATTTCTGGCATTTCGGACAAAAATAGGTGCCCCTGCCACCTAAATCAATTCTTTTAATTGGCGTCTTGCAAACCAAGCAAGGTTTACCTTCACGATCATAAACTTTATGATACTTAACATAACCGCCGGCTTCACCGGATAATTGTACATATTGGTCTACAGAAGAACCTTGATATTTAATTGCCTCATTTAACGTATCTTTTATTTCTTTAAATAACAATCCCTTTTCTTTATCAGATAAAGAGCAGGCGGGCTTTTCTGGATTTATTCTTGCCCTAAAGAGTGCCTCTGCAGCATAAAGATTTCCCACCCCAGAGATAAAAGTCTGGTCCATAATAAGTGGTTTGATTTTAGTTTTTTTATCACTGAGCATCTTTTTAAATTCTTCTTCAGTTAAATCAAACGGCTCAGGACCTAATTCCTTAATAAATTTTAAAGAGTGCCAGTCATCTACGATTCTTAATTCACCCAGAAGTCGTCTATCATTAAAATCCAAAAATTTCCCATCAGAAAACTTAAAACTTACACGACTTTGTCTGACATTGCCTGGATAAATAAGTTGACCTGTTAACTTAAGATGAATTGCCAGAGATTTCCCGGAAGATAGTTCTAAGATAAGAAGTTTTCCTTTTCTCAAAATATTTTTAATCGTCGTATTCTTTAAAGATTTTATAAAATCTTCTTTCTTGGGTTCTTTAATCACCCAAGGATTATTCACAATTACTTCTATAATCTTTTTTCCTGAAATTACTTTTTCTAATTCTTTCTTTATAGTCTCTACTTCTGGCAATTCCGGCATCTTACGACTCTCCTTTTGGCGCATCTACCTATCAATGCACATCTCGCTTGGTAGGGCCAGTCCCCTTCGGGGACAGTCCCTACTGCATGACTTTGACCCACGCCTCGCGATTACGTGGACCATCGCTTTCGCAAAAATAAATTCCTTGCCAAGTGCCAAAAGCTAATTTGCCATCTTCAATAAACACCATTAAAGATGAACCAAACAAAGAGGATTTTATGTGGCTATCGGCATTTCCTTCGGTATGGGAATAGCCTGCATTTGCTGGAACAAGTTTACTTAAAGCATTCATAATATCGCGCCTAACTGAGGGGTCTGCATTTTCATTTATAGTTAATCCCGCAGTTGTATGTGGACAAAAGATAAAACATATACCCTCTTTAACTTGACTTCTGGAAACAATTGCCTGAACCTTAGTAGTTATGTCTATTAATTCAACCCGGCTATTTGTTCTTAGGCTTATTTTTTCCATCTTTGATTTCTCTGTGGTATTTTTGTAATGATTTTACATCTAAGTCTTTTTTAATCATTGCCTCAATACCGTTAACCGTTGCCTGCGCACCTGAGATAGTCGTGGTATAAGGGATATTATACAAAATTACCTGAGAGCGAATCTTAATTTCATCCTGCCGCGGGATTCTTCCTGAAGGCGTATTAATCACTAGTTGGATCTTTGCGTCTTTCATTAAATCCAAAATATTGGGCCGGCCTTCAGCAATCCTAGGCAAGACTTTTACAGGAATACTATTCTTTTCCAAGGCCGCTGCTGTCCCCGTAGTAGCATAAAGATGGAATCCTAAATCCTTAAGTTTCTTGGCAATAAATACAACTGCCCGTTTATCTTTATCTCTCACGGAAATAAACACATTACCCTTTTTGGGCAGTTTCTGTCCCGCGGCAAGTTGGCTTTTAATATAAGCCCGGCCAAAATCCGTATCGATGCCCATTACCTCACCGGTTGATTTCATCTCTGGGCCTAAAATCACATCTACACCTGGAAATCTGTTAAAAGGGAACACTGATTCTTTAACCGATACGTGCTTGGGAATAATCTCCTGAGTAAATCCTAAATCTTTTAATTTTTTACCTAACATAATTTTAGTGGCTAACTTTGCTAAAGGAACCCCTATGGTCTTAGAAACAAAAGGGATAGTTCTTGAAGCCCGGGGATTTACCTCTAAAACATAAGCTTTTTCATCCTTTACTGCAAACTGCACATTCATCAGGCCCACTATATTTAATTCACGCGCCATCTTATAAGTTGCCTCTCTGATTTTATTTAAAATATCTTCAGATAAAGTATAGGAAGGAAGCGCCATAGCCGAATCGCCCGAATGAATCCCTGCCTCCTCAATATGCTCCATAATTCCACCAATAACATAGGTTTCGCCGTCGCCGATTAAATCCACATCCACCTCAATAGCATCCTCCAAAAATTTATCGATAAGCACCGGATGCTCACCAGAAACCTCAGCTGCCTCTTTAATAAATTTCTCTAACGTATGTTCATCATAAACTATCTCCATTGCCCGGCCGCCTAAAACATATGAAGGTCTGACTAAAACCGGATAACTGATTTTTTGCGCTACTTCTTTTGCTTCCTTAAAAGTAAAGGCAGTGCCATTATCGGGTTGAAGGAGTTCTAATTTGTGTAACATCTGCTTAAAACGTTTTCTATCCTCAGCGATATCAATGCTGTCCGCACTTGTGCCTAATAAATTCACTCCTGTCTTTCTTAAAGGGATAGCCAGATTAAGCGGAGTCTGACCGCCGAACTGCACAATCACGCCAATTGGTTTTTCTACGTCAATGATATTTAAAACGTCCTCGACAGTAATGGGCTCAAAGTATAACCTGTCTGAGGTATCGTAATCCGTGGAAACTGTTTCAGGATTGCAGTTGACCATAATACTGTCGACTCCTTCTTCTCTTAAGGCATAGGCAGCATGACAGCAGCAATAATCAAACTCGATTCCCTGACCAATACGATTAGGGCCACCGCCTAAGATAATCACTTTTTTGTTTTTGCTAGGCCTTGACTCCTCTTGTGTCTCATAGGTAGAATAAAAGTATGGCTGTTTTGCAGTGAATTCTCCGGCACAGGTATCTACCAATTTATAAACTGGCTTGACATTATGTTTTTTTCTATGCTCGCGTATTTTTTCTTCCTTAGAATTTAAAAGATATGCTAATTGCTGGTCAGAAAAACCACTCTTCTTTGCCTCTTTAAGCAAGTCAAGAGGAAGTTCGATTTCTTCCTCTGGCTTATGATTTCTAAATTTCTTGATTTTTTCCTCCATCTCCACCAGTTCCTTCATATTGTCAACAAACCAGCGGTCAATTTTAGATAAATTATAGATTTCATCTACGCCTAAACCTGCTTTCAAGCCATATCGAATATAAAATAGTCTTTCATCGTTAGGAATGCGTATTTTATCCTTGATGAGTTTTAGTAAACCATTGTTCGGGTTCTTTAGCATCTCATCTGTAATTTTATCTTTTCCGTCAGCACCAAAACCAAAACGTGAAATTTCAATTGAACGTATGCCTTTTTGTAAAGCCTCTTTAAAATTCCTTCCGATGGACATGGCTTCACCTACTGCTTTCATAGAAGTATTAATCACCCGCTCTGCCCGCGGGAATTTCTCAAAAGTAAACCTGCAGATTTTAAATACACAGTAATCCACACTGGGCTCAAAGAAGGAGGTAGTCTTGCCAGTAATCTGGTTCATTACTTCGGGTAAAGTCAGGCCCACCGCCAATTTTGTAGCCACTCTGGCAATAGGAAATCCTGTGGCTTTAGAAGCCAAGGCTGAGGAGCGGCTCAATCTTGGGTTTACCTCAATAATGACAATGTGGCCATTATAGGGATTCTGGGCAAACTGGATATTTGCGCCTCCTCCAGTAATTCCTACCCGACGGATAATCTTCTTGGATAAATTCACAAAATTGGTATATTCCTGAAACGTCAAACTCTGACTGGGTGCAACCACAATACTATCACCCGTATGCACACCCATGGGGTCAACATTTTCCATAGAGGTAATCATAATCACATTATCCACGCAGTCGCGCATTACCTCAAACTCAATCTCTTTCCAGCCCAACACTGACTGCTCAACCAGAACCTGATGCACAGGGCTGGTCTCTAAACCCTTGGCTAAAAATCTTTCCAATTCTTCTTTATTATATGCCGTTGCACCGCCGCTTCCACCCAAGCAATAAGCCGGCCTCAAAATAAGCGGAAAACCGATACTTAAGCCTATCTTCATCCCCTCCTCTAAACTAGTGGCAATACCACTTTTAGGGACATCCACGCCGATTTCCTGCATCGCCTTCTTAAAAAGCTGGCGGTCCTCGGCGCAGGATATCGCTTCTACCGGCGCGCCGATTGACTCTACACCGTATTTTTTGAGGATTCCTTCTTTCATCAAAAAGAAAGCCAAATTCAAGCCAGTCTGTCCACCCAAGGTGGGTAGGATTGCATCTGGTCTCTCTTTTTTAATAATCTTGGTAACTATTTCCACGCTTAATGGCTCTATATAGGTAACATCCGCCATCCCGGGGTCAGTCATAATCGTGGCAGGATTAGAATTAACTAAAATACTAAAATAACCTTCTTCTCGTAGGGCCTTACAGGCCTGAGAGCCAGAATAGTCAAATTCACAGGCTTGGCCAATAATTATGGGACCTGAGCCAATCATTAAAACCTTTTTGATGTCTTTACGTCGGGGCATAATTAACTCCTTCCTAACAGTTTAATAAATTTTTTAAATATATTATTTACCTCATTAAATCCAGGGCTTACCGGATAATACTGCACGCCTATAACCTTTAATTTTTTGCTCTCCATTTCTTCGACGCTACGGTCATTTAAATTATAGGCAGTGATTTTTATCTCTTTGATTCTACTTAACGAATCGCTATCCACTACAGAAGAATGATTCTGTACAGTAATTTCACTTTTATAAGAAGCAGGATCACAGATAGGATAATTTACGCCCCGATGACCTAGCTTCATTTTATTTATTTTTACTCCCAGGGCCTGGGCCAAAACCTGATGTCCGGTTGCAATTCCTAATATGGGAAGCTTTCCGATCAAAGGCTTAATATTTTCTATCACTTCTTTTAACCCAGAATCATCCTCGGGTCCACCGGAGATAATTAAACCTTGTGGTTTAAGTTTCAAAATCTCTTTGGTGTTGGTATTAAAAGGAAGTAATGCCAAAGTTAATCCCAGGGTTTGCAATTGTTTAAGTACACTGTTAGTAATGCCCAAATCTAAAATCGCTACTTTTTTCGCTTTGGATTTAATTTTACCGAGTTGGGTGATTTTAGCGACGGAAATTTGAGGCAGCAGGCTTTCTTTTTTATTCTTACGCAAAGTTTCTATTTTCTTCAATAGTTCTTTATTTTCAAAACAGTTCGTAGAGATAATCCCCCACATTTCGCCTTTATTTCTTAAGTGTACCGCCAAGGTCCGGGTATCCACTTCAGTTATTACCAAGAGATTATTCCTTTTTACAAAATCATCAAAGCTTTCCTTGGCCTGCCAGTTAGAATAAATGCGGCTTTTTTCTTTAATCACCAGGCCACAAACCCAGACATTTTTGGATTCATTAAATTTGGGAGCACAGCCATAATTTCCGATTAAAGGATAAGTCAAAACCAAAATCTTACCTGCATTTGCCGGATCAGTCATCATCTCCTGATAACCTACCACGCTAGTATTCATTATCACCTGAGCAATACTTTCTCCTTTTCCTGCCACCAACTCACCCGGAAAACTCTTACTATCCTCAAGCATTAAAATTGCCTTCATAACCTCTCCTTCTTAAAATAGTTCTTTTACCTTCTTTACTGCCTCCTCCACGGTTTTTACCTTAATTACACCTGGTATATCCCAAGAATTTAAACTAATCACCGGAATTCCAAATTGCAGGCAATAAGCAATCTCCGTAAGCGTCCCGTATTCACCCGGAAGCGCCACTACTATATCTGCACTCTTTACCACCAGCACGTTTCTGGCTAAACCCAGGCCTGTAGGAATAACAATATCCACAAACTCATTAGCATCTTTTTTGTCGTAAGTCGGTATAATACCTATAGTTACGCCGCCAGTAGCCTTAAAACCTTGACAAACCGCCTTCATTGTTCCATTTAAGCCCCCCGAAATGAGAATATCTACCACTTTTGCCAATTTTTTGCCTAATTTTTGGGCTATTTGCTCCACTTCCTTATTACAACTATGTCCACCTATGACACTGATAATTTTCTTTCTCACCTGATTCCTCCAATTTCAAAACTGGGTCTTGATTTCTGAAAGTGCGCCTGGGCAGAATCGAACTGCCACACATGGCTCCGGAGGCCATTGCGCTATCCGTTGCGCTACAGGCGCACATTCGACTGCGCTCAGTGCGCCTGTCCTGAGCATAATCGAAGGACAGGCGCATTTATCTAGAATAAACTTAGCTGTTTCTCATTCTTTTTTTCTGGTTCATCTTTTCTAAATATAGAAATTATCCCATATTCGCCGTCATATCCTGCTTGGATATTTACTTTACCCTCCCGCATCCTTAAAATTCCCTCGGCAACACGTGGGGCCAAGCCTTTCATTAACTCATCTTTATTGGCTCTAATGAGTATTTCAAATTCAGTTCCGAATTTAGCTACTGCTGCACGATAATCTTTTTCCACTGCTACTGAACCTTTATTTACTCCTTTTGCCTCAGCAATGATTTCATCCAATGGTATAAGATTTTTATAAGGAATAGCATTGGAGGGCATATATCCTTCCTCTCTATCTGCAAGTTGCTCTACGCGGTTCATCACACCCACAGTTACGGGCTTGCCACATTTGGGGCATCTTCCGTTATTTTGTTTGGTTTCTTTAGGTGAAAACCGTACTGCACAGAGACGATGACCGTCAAAATGGTATTTTCCTTCCTCAGGAAAAAACTCAATGGTGTATAAAAATCTTGTTCTATCTTTATTTCTTAAAACTTCTCTTATGGTTTTATAATTTAACTCGCAGTTGAAAACATTTGCCTCGCGGCCAATCTTAGGGGGTGAATGGCTGTCAGAGTTACTGACCAAGCTAAATCTATCTAATGCAGACAGGCGCCAGTTCATTCTAGGGTCTGAAGAGAGTCCTGTCTCTAAGGCAAATATCTTCGGAATTTGGTCTTCAAAGCAATGTTCAATCTTATCAAAACCCGACATAGAGCCGAATAAACTGAACCAGGGAGTCCAGATATGGCCGGGAACAATCATACAGTTTTCATCAATATCAAAAATTATGCGCGCAAGTTCTTGGGCATCCATACCTAAAATGGGCCGACCGTCTGAAGCCAGATTTCCATAGCGGCCGAGGGTTTCATTTATCTTATCCACCGTCTTAAAAGAAGGCGCAAAAACCATATTATGGATACGATAGGTCTTTCCTTTTTTAGAGTAGATACTACTAATCTCGGTGGTGAGGATAAAATAAATGTTCTCATGCTTAAATAAACCATTCCCCAAGTCCTCTAAATTATGTTTTAATTCCTCAAGCCACAAATGGTGGGTGAAGTCACCGCTTCCCATTAAAGTGATTCCCTTTAATTTTGCCCACTCCGAGATATGCTTAATATCCATATTCTTGCTTGTAGCGCGACTATATTTAGAATGAATATGAAAATCAGCGATAAACTCCATTTTACACTATCCCTTTTAAAGTCTCGGTAACGTTACCCCAATGTGTCCCCTGCCAATAAATTCTTTTACATTTCGGGCAGGTGATAAAATTATCTTGAGTTTTAAAAACATATTCGGGAACTTTATCTTTTACTTTTTCTTTTTTTATTTCAACCAACTCTGCATTACAAAGGATGCAGCGGGTAAACATCATCTCTTTATCAGGCTTAATCTTTAAAACACTTAACATCTCTGCCACCTGCTCTTTTAACAATTCATTTTTAATAAGAACTATCTGTACGCCCCGTGCTTGCGGAAGGCGATGATTGCGGGTTAAAATTATCCGGTTATCCCTTAATGCCTGAATTATTAAAGAGCTGTGATTATCTTTGGCGAAATACTCCGTATCAAAACCTAAAATTCTCAGCCACTTGGCCAGCCTTCCCAATTCTCGAGTAAGGATAAACTTCATAATTTATATACAATCTTACCACTACAAATTGTATATTCCACTACCCCTTTTAGTTTACGACCTAAAAAGGCGGAATTTTTGGATTTAGAAATTAAATTTTGTTTTTCCACTATCCATTCTTTGTCTGGATTAATCACTACAATATCCGCATCGCTTCCTATGCTTAGATTACCCTTATTGATCCCGAGAATTTTAGCAGGATTTAGTGACATTTTTTTAACCAAGCCGGTCCAATCCAATCTTCCTGTGTTGACTAATTCTGTAATTGCCACTGCTAATTCCGTCTCTAAGCCTATCACCCCAAACTCTGCCCGCTCAAATTCAATATCCTTCTCATTCTCTGTATGTGGAGCATGGTCTGAGGCAATCGTATCGATAACTCCATTTTTTAAAGCCTTATTTATTGCCTCTATATCATCTTTCCCGCGTAACGGGGGATTCATTTTCTTATTTGTGTCATAGCCTAAAACATCTTCTTCGCTTAAAGCAAAATAGTGAGGTGCGGTTTCGCAGGTTACCTTTACGCCCTTTTTCTTTGCCTGAACAATAATTTCTAAAGATTCCTGGCAACTTACATGGGCGATATGCACTGAGGCGTCTACTTTTTCTGCTAGTTTTATATCGCGCTCTACGCGTTTATACTCGGATTCCTTAGAAATTCCCCGTAAGCCCATACGCGTAGAGGTAAAACCCAAATTTACCACCCCATTTGCCGAAAGTAGCTTATCTTCACAGTGGCAGATTACTAAAAGATTATTCTCTTTTGCCTTCTTAAATGCCTCAAGCATTAAACTCTCATCATCCACGGAATTACCATCATCAGAAATCGCAATCGCGCCGCGTTTTTTAAGGCCTGCAATATCTGTTAATTCCTCGCCCTTGCGGCCTTTGGTTATTGTTGCAACCATAAAAACATTGGCTTTAGCAGTTTTATGAATAATTCCTTTAAGTAACTCCACATTCTCTAAAGAGTCAATTGCCGGATGAGTATTAGGCATGGCCAGAAGCGTGGTAACCCCACCTTTTAATGCTGCTTTTGTTCCAGAACAGACAGTTTCTTTATCTTCCCTTCCTGGTTCGCGCAAATGCACATGCATATCAATAAGGCCAGGCATGACAATTTTATCCTGGGCCTCAATAATTTTATCTGCGCTGTTTTTGATATCAAAAGCGGCTTTGGAAATCCTACTGTCTTCTATAAGAATATCGCAAACTTTATCCAGATTATTTAATGGGTCAATAACACGGCCACCTTTAATGAGTACTTTCATTATTAGTCTCTCTTCCTTGTGTTACCAGAAATAAAACTGCCATTCTAACAGCAATGCCATTTGTGACTTGCTCAAGGATTACGGAATTTGTTCCATCAGCTACTTCGGAAGACATCTCAATTCCTCTATTTATTGGCCCAGGATGCATAACAATAATATCTTTTTTGGCCTTAGACAATCTCTCTTTAGTTATACCAAATTCCTTAAAATAAGCCAGCTGCTCGGGAAATGCTGCTTTTTCATCGCGCTCAAACTGCATCCTTAAAACATTTACTGCATCGGCATCTTTTAACGCCTCATCAATATCGTCAGTTACTACTACGTCCATCTCTTCAATTGCCGGCGGTATAAGCATCTTTGGAGCGCAAACCATAACCTTTGCACCTAATTTGGTTAAACCCCAGATGTTTGAACGCGCCACGCGTGAATGCGCAATATCTCCGACAATACTTACCTTTAGGCCTGCGATTTCCCCTAATTTCTCCTTTAAGGTAAAAATATCCAGAAGCGCCTGAGTAGGATGTTCATGCCAACCATCACCCGCATTAACTACGCTTATACTTACGTGCCTGGCAAGCATGGCTGCTGCACCAGAGCAATTATGTCGCATGACAATGATATCGGCTTTTAAGGCCTCGATGTTTTTACCGGTATCAATTAAGGTCTCTCCTTTTTTTACACTTGAGGTTTCAGTAGCGATATTAATTACGTCTGCGGATAATCTTTTGGCTGCGACCTCAAACGATACACGCGTGCGCGTAGAGGGTTCATAAAATAAATTTACCACGGTTTTACCGCGTAGACTCGGGACCTTTTTAATCTCGCGGGTAGTAACCTCTTTAAAAGACTCAGCAGTAGAAAGGATGAGTTCAATTTCCTCTTTGCTTAGCTCCTCTAATCCCAGTAAATCCTTTCTTCGCCAAAGCGCTTCACTCATCAGTTTTTCTCCACAATTACCACCTCATCCATTCCATCAACTTCTGCCAAATGCACTTCTACAGTTTCTTTTTGGGAAGTCGGGATATTTTTACCTACATAATCTGCGCGAATAGGTAATTCACGGTGGCCACGGTCCACTAAAACCGCAACTTGTATGGACTTAGGTCGGCCAAAATCAATTAGTGCATCCAACGCAGCACGGATAGTCCTCCCAGTATATAAAACATCATCAACCAAAATCAGAATTTTATCATTGATATCAAAGTCTATTTCGGTCTTGCGCACTATGGGGCTGGCCGCAATCAAAGTCAGATCATCGCGATATAAAGTAATATCTAAAATTCCTACAGGTACCTCTTTAGTCTCAATCTTCTTAATACAATCGCTCAAGCGCTGAGCCAGATAGACTCCGCGGTTCCTTATCCCTACTAGACAAATGTTCTCTGTGCCCTTATGTTTTTCTAGAATCTCATGGGCAATACGCATAATTGAGCGCTCAATTGCTTCTTTATCTAAAATTTTAGCCTTTTCTCTCATAACCACCTCATAATAAAAAACCCAACCGTTTTATTTTCCGGTTGGGTTGTTATTTTGACAGATTTTGTGGTTCATTGCTCTCTACCTTGGCAGCTTCTCCTGAGCCACCTTAAAGGTCTCCTATAATTTTTAGAAATATAACATTAAATCCCTATTTTGTCAAGGTAAAATTTTTGAGATGGCTGCCCCCTGTGGATTCGAACCACAATTAACTGGTCCAGAGCCAGTCGTGCTACCGTTGCACTAGAGGGCAATTATCTATAATTTCTAAAATTAATCAAATCCTTAAAACCATAAACCTCTGTTTTTCTCGCTAAACGAATGTAATTTCTGCCAAATTGTGGATGATAACCTAATTTACATAACATCAAATATACATCTTCTCTTAATCTTCTACAATTATTTTTAAATTCTATAATCTGTGTATAATTATCTTTGTCTCTTACAAAACAGCCGTCTGT
>CAYOMI010000015.1:0-16933 GCA_964405005.1 uncultured Planctomycetales bacterium
CTACAGAAGTATAAATTTTTAAACTGAAAACTGTCCTTTGATATATTTTGATTTTTTATTCTTTGGGTAAAATTTTCACCTACTACCTAAAATTTTGCCTACCGGCTTTGGAGTGCTATTAGCGAGAGGCTTGGCCTGCCACCATTGAAAATAGGTGTTTTAACGGCTTAGGCGGCTGAATAGACAAACTGGTTATTAAAACTAAATCTTGTTAGAAATCGACTTCTTTTGCGTCTATTATAGTGGAAATAAAAATGAAAATATATCCGGATAGCGTAAAACAGCAAGCAAGAGAACTCAGAAGGCAAGGGTGGTCAATTGGAGAAATCAACCAGAAGATGAAGATTCCTAAAAATACTATTTCGGGATGGCTTAAAGATATTTGTCTTAGTGAACAACAAAAAGAGCGAATAAAACAAAAAATAATTGCTTCAGGGTCAATTGGAAGGCCTTTAGCTATAAAAGCGAATAGAGAAAAAATAGCAAAATGGAAAGAAAGCATAAAAAACAAGGTAAAACATTTTGGACAATTACCTCTTGAAAATCCAGAAATTGGAAAGCTCATATGTGGTTTATTATATTTGTGCGAAGGAGCAAAATATCCCTCAACAAGACAATTACAATTTATAAATTCAGATCCTAAAATTATTTATTTTTTTATCAATTCTCTAAGAAAATATTTTCGTGTATATGAAAATAAATTTCGTGTTAGTGTGATATATCGCTATGACCAGAATTTACAGCAATTAATAAATTTTTGGTCAAATTTAACAAAAATTCCCCGCGCTCAGTTTTTAAATTCTAAGCCCGATATACGGACTAAAGGTAAAAGAACATTGAAAAAAGATTACAGGGGAGTCTGCAAGATAATTTATTATGATACTTCTTTACAGTTTGAACTGCAGACAATTGGAGAAGAGATAATAAAAAATGGAGCCGAAGGGGATCGAACCCTCAAAACCTCTTGGCTGCCGGCCAAGCGCTCTCCCAATTGAGCTACGGCCCCATAAATTTAGTTGACCTTTGATATTTTAGAATATAAAATGGTTAGCGTCAACTAAATATTGCCGGAGTGGCGGAATGGCAGACGCGGTAGCCTCAAAAGCTGCTGAGGGCAACCTCATGGGGGTTCAAGTCCCTTCTCCGGCACCAGATTAAAGCAAACTTTATTCTGGATTTTGCTTTTATTTTTGAGATTCTCTTAATAAAGCGTTCTTTTCTAGGTAGGGTCTTATTACCCGATAAATCCTCTGGGTGATTATTTTATATCCTTCGGCATTGGGATGGATGTAGTCGCTTTTCAGGTTGGGGTTGGTAAATATTTCACCTAAAACTTTCGGAATAAATATAGCGCCTCTTTCTTTGGCAATTTTATAAAAAACCTTGTGGTATCCTCCTAGGAATATACCCCCGCCTATATCTACAATAGCCACCATTGCTTCTTTGTTTTGAATCTTCTCAACTATTTCCCTCATATTTTTTATAGTTACTTCTATTGGTACTTTATTTAAAAAATCATTCCCGCCTAATTCTACAATTACTAAAAGCGGTTCTTTTTCTAAAACATCGGACTCGAGCCTATTTAAAGCGGATGAGGTAGTATCACCACCTGCGCCTGCATTAATAACCGGAAAATTTATCATTTTAGCTAAGAGTGAAGGATAATTCTCTCCTGACTCTGCGCCAGAGCCAAAGGTAATACTATCACCAAAACAGATAATGTTTGTGCTTTTTGAATTTAGGTTTTTAATTTCTCTCTTAGCGCAACCTGTTAACCCCAGTAGCCCAAATAACCCCAATAGCCCAATAACAAAAATCTTATTTTTTCTCATATCTTAACCTTAACTGACCACAAGCAGCCTCGATATCCTGTCCGCGTGCTTTTCTAGAAGTAACATTTACATTTTGTTTTAAAAGATAATCTTTAAATAATAAAATTTCCAGTTTATTAGGTGGCTCAATATTATATTCCTTTATGAAATTTGCAGGGATAAGGTTAACTTTGCACAAGTTTAAATCCTTTACAATTTTACTTAAATTTTTTGCACTTTCTAAATCCGAATTTATACCTTTAATTAAAACATACTCAAAGGTTATCTGACGGTTGGTCTTTTGGATATATTTTTTGCAAACAGCAGTTAATTCCTTTAGGGGATATTTTTTATTTATGGGCATAATAAACGAACGCGTTTTATCATCAGCGGCATGTAAAGAAACTGATAACTCTATTTGTAAATCCTCATTTGCTAGTTTATTTATCCCGGGAATTATACCACAGGTAGAAATAGTAATATGTCTGGCTCCCATATTAAGACTCTCTTTAGAATTTATAATTCTAATTGCCTTTAAGACATTATCATAATTATCCAAGGGCTCGCCAATACCCATAAAAACAAGATGCGTGAGTCCATTTTGAGAGTTATTTTTTAAATCCCGAATGTAGTCTTTCTCTGAAATACTGCTTCGGGATGCCGAAGAGTATCTACTTGAGTTACTCCATTCGGCATATAAAACCTCTTCAATCATCTCAGCGCAAGTTAAATCTCTTTTAAAACCTAAGAGGCCGCTGGCGCAAAACCGGCAGGCAAATTTACAGCCAACTTGTGTAGAAACACAACCGGTAACCCTGCCTTCAGCAGGTATAATAACTGCCTCAATAAGATTTTTATCTTTTAACGCAAAAAGAAATTTTTCCGTGCCATCCTTCGATTTTAGTTTCTTTACTAATTTTAAATCTAACAAAGTAAAATTCTCAGCTAATTTTTTTCTTAATGCCGAGGATAAATCACTCATGAGAGAAAAATCATTAGCGCCTTTTTTATATATCCAGGCAAAAATCTGCCTAGCATGAAAAGGCCTCAGGCCCCAGCAAGTTAAAATTTCTTCTAACTCCTTCAGATTTAAATTCTTAATATTAATTTTTCCCATAAATTATTCTTGGGGGGTTAATCTTTTCTGCAAAAACTCCCTGAACTCGGCAGGATATTCTATCTTGGCAACTCCGGCAGAGCACTTATCTATGTTTTCGATTATCTGAGGAATTCTTTTATAAGGAACACTAACTATGAGTTTATCCTTCTCTACAGCACACATCTTTCTGGCAGTATAATCGTAAAAAGATAAATTTACTTCACCAGTTACCAAAGGATAAATTATACTCATCCTGCAGGTAGGGCCGCCGATTTTGATTTTGGGCATATTTCCGTCTGGAAACGTTACAAAGGTAAGTAGGCGGCAGGCGGATTCAGGGTTAATAATAAAAATTATTAACTCGGGTTTAAACTCTGCTTTTTCCACTGGGGAGAGTAAAAAATAAGAATTAGCATTATCGGGAGGTGGCTCCATCTGGGAAACTAAATTATCCAATGCCTCATAGGAACAAAAAAGCTTTTCTCCTTCCACAACAAATTTTTTTACCATATTTATTACCTTGGGATCCTTGATTTGATGAAATCCCAGATGCCAACTCGCCCCAAAGCAGGCATTATTCTCTTTATTGATTTGTATAACCTCACCCCTTCCCGCATCCAGAATTGCCCGGCAAATGCGCACTCTCTTACTAAAATCTTTTAAAAGTGCCTCTTTTGAGCAAGCCACAGCCACAGGGCTATATTCTAAACCTAACAGTTCTTTTAAAGCCAATGAATAATTTTGCCACTCTTTCTTTTCCATATCTGGCCTCGTCTTTTAAAAGTAGTATTATACCACAAAAACAAAAAGGGGCGCTCTTTTACTTAAAGAAAAGCGCCCCCATAAAAAAACTTCAGAATTAGAAACTAAATTTCAGATTAGCATAGAACTGATTTTCATCGCGGAACTGGCCGTTGCTATCATACAGCTCGCCGTAGAAATAATGCACTCCCAGCGTAAGCACCAGATTGTCGCAGATTTCAAAGTTGACCTTGGGAGAAAGCCGACCCTGGTTATCATCGGTAAAGTTCCAGAGTACCTCCGGCAGTAAACGGTCGTTTAGGAAATGGCTGGAGATTTTAAGAGTAAAAATATTCTCTACCTGGTCTGCAGGACCGTAGGTAAAGGCGTTCAGCGGGAACTGCTGATAGCGCGGAAGGCCTTGGGATTTCTCCTTGGCATGCTCCAATATATACTGGGAATACTGCATGCTCACCAGCCATTTGGTAAAGAAATAGCGGTCAGCACCAATTAACCAAAAAATATTATCCCAGCGCGCGATTTTCTTTGCTGAACCGAGCACGGGGTCTCCGATATACGTCGGCTCATCATTATAAACTGCAAAATCTCCTCTTAGAGTAATGCCCTGCATCGGGCCTTCATAAGTAAAGGTCTTATTAAACGAACCGCCGTACATCCGATAGCGCTTGAAGGCGCGGTCTACCTTGAAATTATAGGCATATAAATTAGGCTGAATAGTAGTGCTACGCGCGTTATAATAAAAACCATTGAGATAGTTTAGGGTATAATCTAAATCTCCAATGCGGTCTGACCACTGTAGGCCAAAAGTAGAATTCTCAAACTGCTTTCCCGGAAAATAAATATTCTCATCAACCGTGCCGCCATATCTTTTCATCAACTTCTTCCAGTTGTCGTACCTGATATACGAATAGAAACAAAAGGGCCCACCGATAGGCGCAGCAGTTGATTGCTCAAAATCCGGAATAATTAACAACTGTAGATTGGAATTCAGTTTAGGCGAATAGTTAATATTGGCCATCCAGAGGGGTATGCGTAAATCCTGCATATCCGGAAGCCAGTATTCGCTTAAATCTACGGGGTTAACCCTATCAAGGATAGCAATCCCGTCTGCCTGACCCCAGACCACCTGCTGCTTGCCTAATCTCAAAAACCACGGCGCACGGTTATAATCTAAGTAACAGTCGCGCAACCAGTCAGTACGTTGGATATGGCTAGAGTAATGGTGGGCGGGTTTTAGTTTATCGCGCGCATCATAAGCAGCATCATACCAGTATTTTGTCTTGGCAAAAAATACTAGTTCATCGCCGTTAATTTTATACTGGCCGGCGAGTTCAACGATATTCTTCTCTTTGGTGAGGTCGCCATTTAAACTTTCAATCCTGATAGAACTTTCATTTTTCAGATAGCCGCTTAAAGATAAATTCTCTAATGCATAAAGAGGGGTATAGAATAAAAATAACAGTAACACCGTTACATAATATTTTCTCATCATTTCCTCCTTTCTAAGGATTACCATCTTGACTGCATCAGGTTAGTTTCGGTAAATAATCTCTCGGATAAGCCCTGATCAAGCTTGACATCGCTGTTGACGATGGTGGTACGGTGTCCGCTTCTAAGATCCGTACCTTCAATAATAATCTGGACAGGATATTCTTTGCCATCCACGTTAAATATCTGGAAGTATTTAAAAAGATTTGTGAATATCTTACCTTTGGCATCGTATTTTTCCTCATAAATTCCGCAGCCAAAATTCTTCGTTACCCACAATATTCTCTTGGAATAATACCAAGGCGACCTTTTTGGTTTTGCCTCAATAATAAAGCAAGGTTCGTCTTTATAGTAAACCTTTTTGTCAAATTTACAGGTATAGCCTTTAAAATTCTCCTCCCCAATCAGGGTATATGTTTCATCCCCAAACCTGCGGGTCAAAATGTCTTCCACGGTAAAATCAGCACCGAGGAATGAATCATCGGAATTGGCGGTAGAAATCTTACGGATTTTCCTTAAAGACGGAATCCATAACCAGGAATCCTGCTGCCTTCCTAGACTCATATATGTCCAGGTAAGCGTTCCCATACCTTTTACCTGAGGCGTGGTAAAGATAACTAAGTCCTTATAGGCAATATCGTCGGATTTTCTGCCCAGCGTTATCCTTTGTCTTAAGGTTTCCTTTTCTCTGGTAAAGCCTGACTTATCCACAAAATAGGCCTTGCCGATGAATTCTGCATCCTTGGCGAATTTTGTATATTTGACAAAATCCTCTATCTGCATAATTTCATCTGCGCTCATCCCCTCTTTTGGCTTATAGACCTTGAAGTATTCAAGGTCTGCGGCCAAGGCATAGCCAAAAATTAAGACCATCCCCACTAAAAACAAGATAATTTTTTTCATCTTCCTCCTCCTTTTTATTTTAAGAATTTAGGTTTAACCGTCATAATCATCGACGGCAATACGACTAATGTCCCTAAGGCATTAAACAGAATAAAGAACCCCAGCAGCGCACCCAAACGCGCCTGCATGAGTATAGGAGAAAATACCCAGGTTGTTATGCCAATAGTCAGTGTCAGGCCAGTGAAAAATACGGCCTTGCCTGAAGTTGACATTGCCTCAATCAGGGCCTCTTTTAGTTTACCACCTCCTTTTTTTAGTTCATCCTTCATCCTTGAGACAATGTATATCCCAAAGTCATCGCCGAAACCAATCCCTAAAGCCACGACCGGAATTATTTCGGCAGTCAATCCAATTCTTAAAAAACCCAATATTCCCATAACCATAGTCGTTCTGAATATAAGCGGCAAAAACAGAAGCCACCCTCCCACCCAACCGTAGGCAGCTGCCAAACATAAGAAAACCAAAAGAGAGGTAAGCAAAGAATTTCCTGCCAGCATAGTCGCAACAATCTGGTTGACTGCCGCGAGCATCCCGATATTGCCACCAGCATAGGAAAACTTTATATTTTTATCGCGGTGATTCTGTTCAATCCAGGCATCGGTCTTACGGATTACCTCATTAATGGTGGCTGCCTTATGGTCTTTCAGGTCTATTTTAATATTCGCAAACTGATAATTGGAGTTAACCACAGGGTCAAAATCACCGGGAAAACCAGTCAGAGAATACAAAAACAAATATTCGGCAATTGTCCTATCATTATCAGGAATCCTAAACTCCTGTCTATTTCCGGCAAACATCACCATATTCATACTTTTAACATATTCAACAAGGGAAAGACTGCGACCCACACCTTCCACTTCTTTTTCCAGATACCGCTGCAGGCTGTCCATTTCTCTTAAGGATTCACTGCACAAAAAAGCATCCTGTTCTTTTCCTTCCACCAAAATATAATAGGGATCAGAAGTGGCAAATTTATTACTGATAAACTTTTCCGCCTGATTATAAGGGCTGTTGGGGTAAAGTAGCGACGTGCCGGGTTTCTTGTCGCCCACCACTAACTGACTTATGCCAAAAAAGGCTACAATAGTCAGGATAAAAAAGCCGCATATCACTAACCAGCGCGAATTCTTATGCACGGCAAGATTTGCAAAATAACCCAAGACCCTATTGGTCAGGCTGGTCCTTTCTTCTTTAATCACTTCTAATCTGCGCGGCGGCTTCATAAAAGATAATAGATTGGGCACTAAGATTACCGTAGAGAAGAATATACTGATAATGCCAAAACCTATGGCAATAGCAAGGCTGCGTACCATACCAAGAGGAACGGTAAACAGAGCCAAGGGCGCTATACCGTCGGTGAGAAGTCCGACAAATGCCGGCATAAACAACTCACGGGTAATCTTAATGGCGGCGGCTTTGGAATTGTGTTTGTGTCTGTCTGACATATATTCGTAATAACGTTTGATAAACTGTACTGAATGGCTGACGCCTAAAGCAAAGACCAGAAAAGGCGCCAAGACAGTTGAGGGAGTAAGTTTATACCCTACAAAGGCAGTCAAGCCCATACCCCAGAGCGTAGCCATAGCCGCGGATAATAGCGGTAGAAAAACTCCCCGTTTGGATTTAAAGGCATTATATAAAACCCAGGCCATTACCAAAAGAGTAACCAGCGAAAGTCGGCTCATGCGCGGCAGATAATAATCGAGCCAGCCCTGCAGTATAGGCTGTCCGGTAATATAAATAGTGTGGTCATTATCCGCAAACCGCTTTTGAATTTCTTGTAATATTTTAAATATCTCCCGGGCTGAAACATCCGATTCAAAATCCGTCTGAATTAAAGTCGCTTTAAAATCTTTGGAAACTATCGGTCCATAAACCAGCGGATTTCTGACAATTCTCTGTTTTAAAATATCTAGGTCTTGTTGGGTTTTAGGCGGGTCGTGCATCAGCCTTTCGGTAACAAAACCTTCCTCATTTGCCTCTACATGTTTAATTTTTCTGGCGGATAAAGAAACTATTCTGCCGGCGTTAATGCCTTTAGTCAGATAAAGCTCGTTGGTAATCTGCCAAACCTTCTCTAAGGTAATAGGATTTAGAATGGTTCCTTCTTTTACTGCGATAGCAATAGAAACCTGATTCAAACCACCGAAAATATTAGTCAATTTATTCTGTATCTGCAGATAAGGATGCTTTAAGGGATAAAAATCGCCTAAATTAGTATTAAAGGAGAGGTTTCGTAACTGATAAACAAAAAATAAACTTACAATAAGACAGATACCCAAAAAACCATATCTGTATCTGATCAAACCATGGCTGAACCACTGAATAAACCTGTCCACTAATCTTTTCATTTATACAAATTCACTCTTTAATTTTTCTTTATCCACTTTTCCGCTTCTGGTTTTAGGCAGCGCAGGCATAAATTCAAATGAACGGGGAATTTTAAAATGCGCCAGGTGGCTGCGGCAGAAATAACGTAGATCATTCCCGGAAAGACCGAAACCATTTTTTAAAACCACAAATGCCTTAGGCACCTCACCTCTTAATCTATCGGGAATACCGATTACTGCGGCTTCTTTTATATACGGATTTTTAAGAATTGCCTGTTCTACTTCCGAGGCATAGACTAAAAGCCCGCCCACTTTTATTCTTTCGCTAAATCTTCCTAAGATATAAATAAAACCTTCCTTATCCATCTTGGCTAAATCGCCGGTGTGTAACCAGCCGTTTTTCATTGCTTCCTCGGTCAGCTTGGGCTCTTTATAATAACCCTCCATTACCGGCCAGCCCCTGACAATTAACTGCCCGATTTCTCCGCTTCTTACTTCCTTATCTTCTTCATCCACTATCTTTACTTCAAGCCAGGGAACGGATTTACCTATACTTTCAATTTTATCTGAGCCAGTGGGCAAGATTACATTGGGCGGAGCAGTCTCCATCATTCCCCAGCCATTATAAAATACTGCCTGGGGACAGATCTTATGAAACCTTTTCAGGGCCTCCACCGAAGCAGCAGCGCCAAAGCTATTTATCCATTTTAAACTGGAAAGGTCAAAACTCTCCAGCTCCTTTAAGGAAAGAAGCGCATAATACATAGAGGGAACAATAAAAAAGGCATTTACTTTATATTTTTCTATATTCTTTAAAAACTCTAAAGGAATAAAATGCTCCATTAAAACAATTGTGGCAGCAAAACTAACCATACATTGAATATAAACTAATCCTCCGCCATGAGAAAAAGGAAGACAGCAAAGAAAGGTATAATTTTCATTTATCTCAACAAAATACTTCAGGCTCAGAGGCGCGGAATCCAGATGTTTATAGTTCCATAGAATCCCTTTCGGCCTTCCGGTGGTGCCTGAAGAATAAACAATCATTGCCTGATCATGCGGCTCAATCTCTACCGCCGGACTTTTAGGTATTTTCTTTTCTAAAATCTGTTTAAACTCATCAGCTAAAATTATCTTTTCTAAGCAGGGTAAATTATCTTTTAGATCTTCTAAAACCACTTCCTCTTTATCTTTGGCAATCAAAAGTTTTGCCTCGGCATGGCTTAAACAAGAGATTAACTCCTCTCTAGTAAGCAAAAAATCTAAAGGCACGGCAACCACTCCTAAAGAAAAAATGGCAAAATAACTGTAGATATACTCTGGGCAGTTAGGAAGATATATGCCAACCTTATCGCCTTTCTTTAAACCTGATTCCTGTAAAAAAGCAGCCAGTTTAAACACATTGTTCCTTAATTGCCCAAAGGTTATGGGACTATCCTGAAAAATTACAGCCGGCTTTTCAGGAAAATTTTTGGCCCATTTTTCTAAAAGTGCTACTACATTCATAATTTCCTTAAGGCATCCTTATCAACTTTAGCGGAACTAGTCTTGGGAAGTTTATCCCTAAACTCAAAATAACGTGGGATCTTAAAATGGGCTAAATACTTTCGACAAAAGTAACGCAATTCCTCTGCGTTTGACTTGCTGCCATTTTTTAAAACAATAAATGCCTTGGGAACCTCGCCCCTTAATTTGTCCACAACCCCAATTACCGCTACTTCATTAACCGCAGGATGTCTATATATAGCGGATTCTATTTCTGGTTCAAAGACAATCTCACCGGCTACCTTAATCATTTCTTTAATTCTTCCGACAATATAAAGATACCCTTCTTTGTCAAGCCTACCTAAGTCTCCGGTATGGAACCAGCCATTACGTATTGCCTGGTTTGTGCTTTGTGGGTCTTTATAATAACCGTCAAAAACTCCTTCTCCCTTAATCACTATCTCGCCAATTTGACCCGTGGGCAACTCTTTATCATTTTCATCAAATATCTTTATCTCTATCCAAGGCGCGGGTCGGCCTACACTTTCAATTTTGGTTGAGCCCATGGGTATAACTGTATTTGGCGGGCTGGTCTCGGTCATTCCCCAACCATTTAAAAGATGGGCGCAAGGACAATACTTATGAAATCTCCTTAAGGCATCCGAAGAACTAGAAGCACCAAAAGAAACTATCCAGCGTAAACTCGATAAATCTAAAGTTTCAAATTCCTTTAATTGTAAAATCGCATAATACATTGAAGGCACAATCCAAAAACAACTGATACGATAATTTTGAATATGCTTTAAAAATTCCAAAGGTATAAATCTTTCCATCAAAACCACAGTAAGCCCAAAATAAATATTGGTGAGAATATAAATAAAACCTCCTATATGAGAAAATGGTACAGCACATAAAGCAATATCTTTATCACTTAAATCCACGAAATGTTCTAATGCCCTCATACAGATACCTAATTGAAAATAATTTACCGAAATTCCTTTGGGCCTACCTGTAGTTCCTGAGGTATAAAAGATAAGCGCACAATCTTCCTCTCGAATCAAAACCCGAGGAATTATATTCGTTGCCTTCCTAATTAATTCTTCAAAAGATAAAAAGTTATCTAGATTTTGGTGACAGAAAATAATGTTTTTTAGGTGAGGGCAGATTTCTTTAAGATTAACCCAGGAAACTTTCGGCTTGGATTTAGTAATTAAAACAGTAACTTCTGAATGGGAAATACAGGAAGCGAGTTCTTCCTCGGTCAACATAAAATCCAAAGGCACGGCGATTGCACCACAATAAAAAACCGCTAAACAACTATAAATATATTCCAAGCAATTAGGCAGATATATGGCTACCTTATCGCCTCTTTTTACGCCTAAATCCTGTAAACCTACTGCAAGTTTCAACGAAATATCCTTTAGTTGCTGAAAAGTTATGTTCTGTTCTCTAAAAATAACTGCCGGCTTATCCTGATATTTTTTTGTCTGTTTTTCTAAAATTTCCGCGATATTCATTTTATGCTATAAATTAAACTCTTTTTAAGTGCTTTATTTAATTTAGCGAGATTTTTTCTCTTAAAAAGTTTAGCTAAGGCAAACATGCGCACTGCCTCTTCCAGAATTTCAATTGGATAGAGTGCTTCCTTAAAATCCTTACCAACAGAGACTACGCCGTGATTTTTAACCACTACAAGCGAACTTTCCTTAAGGGCCTTAATTACCAACTCTGGCTGGGTGATAGTAAGAGTTCCTTGCTCTACAACCGGCAGAGTCTTTAAATAAAACTTAGTTTCGTAAGTTAGAGCCATTAAATCATCGTACAGCACAAAATAAACATTGGTCAGAGGAGGATGGCAATGAATGACAACTTGGGTAGGAAAGTTTTTATAAATAAGCCGGTGTAAGGGAAGCTCTGAGCTGGCGCGGAACTTAATCTTTTCACTCAAATGCACCTTAACTATATTTTTGGGTTTAAGCTTACCCAGGCAAGCGCCGGTAGTTGTAATCAGAAAGGTATTCTTATCTAACCTAGCACTTAAATTCCCTGCCCGGCCAGTTACCAGGCGTAAAGCATAGAGCTTGCGGCCAACACCCATAATTTGGTGTTTTAATCGGCTTATCTTGGCCATAATAAAGAGTTATTTGCCCAATATAGTAAAATTTTACTATTCTAATTTTCTCATTATGCCAAATAAATTAATACCTGTCAAGTAAATTTATGTAGGAATTAAAGTGGCGGGAAATAAAGGGGTTGGCTTACGTCGCTTCTTCTAAGGGCAGAATAAAGGCCTTAATGCCTTCCCGGCCCAGCTTCTTCTTTAATTCTTTTATGTAGGAGAGCATTTGTTTTGCCTGTGTTTCATCGCAGGCAACGTATAAAATATTATTTCTCCCCGGCCAGATATCATTACCCAAATGTGTACCAGAAGTTGTGCCTTTTCCAAAAACCCCCATTATTTTGGTATAATTCTGCATGGCGCAGCCGGATAAAATCTGCATCACTTCATCGTCGATTGCCTCATTATAAACAATCATCACCATTTTTGTCATTTCTTGGCTCCCTGATTTTTTAATCTTGATTCGAACACTGCATAAAGCGTAGGCACAAAAAGCATGGTAATCAGGGTAGAAATAGACAAACCGCTGAGCATAGTGATACCTAAGGGCTGCCAGATCTCAGAACCCTCACCTCTTGAGAGAGCTAAAGGCAGAAGCCCTGCCAAGGTAGTAATTGTAGTCATTAATACCGGCCTGAGACGGTCTTTACCTCCCCGGGCAACAGCTTCCAGCATAGAATAGCCTCTGGCGCGTAAAATATTTATATAACTAATAAGCACAATGGCATTATTGACCACGATACCCATGAGCATAACTATACCTAAGTAGGTGATCACGCTTAAATTTGTGCGGGTGAAAAGAAAAGTCAAAAATACTCCTGTAAAAGTAAAAGGGACAGCAAACATAATGATAAAGGGGTCTAATAATGACTCGAACTGCGCAGCCATAACCATATATACTAAAACAATACCTAATATCAACAAAAGCCCTAAATCCTTAAAAGCCTTGGCTTGTTCTTCTGCCTCGCCGCCAAAATTAAGCATTACATCTGGAGGGAGAACCATTTTGTCTAATTCTTTCTTGATATCCTCGCGCACCTTTCCTGCTGAACGCTGATACACATTGCATTCTACCCTGACCACTCTTTCTCGGTTCTGGCGCTCAATTTCCACTGGCCCTGCCACTTCATAAACCTTAGCAAAATTGATGAGTTTTATCTGTTCGCCCGTAACAGGAGAAACCAGGGAAAGATTTTCTACATCTTCTATTTTTGCGCGGGAGGCCTCTTCTAAACGTACATAGATATCATAAGTCTCACCTTTTTCGCGGTACTTGGTAGCAGTTGAGCCCTCAATGAAAGTCTTCACGCTTGAGGCAATAATATTCATATTTAAACCCAAGGTGGCTGCCTTCTCTCTATCCACGGCAATCCTTAATTCTGGCTGGCTGATATCGCGGGAAATACTCACATCCACTGCACCAGGGATCTTTTCTATCATCTCTTTTATCTTTTCTGCTAAAACGCCCGTCTCTGCAAAAGAATGGCCGATAATTTCTACTTGGATGGCCTTACCCGTGCCCATTCCAGTAATTATTCTACCTAAAGGATTCCCTGTGGATACATCGGCCTTTATTACTCCGGGAATGCGCTGAATCTCGCGTCTTACTGCTTGACCGATTTCAGAGACAGAGCGCTTCCTTTCCTGTTTAGGTACAAGTTTCACTCCTGCCATCACAACGTGTTCTCCTGATTGCCCTGCTGCTCCCATAGCTCTGCCGATACCCGGTGTGGTTCCCGGCCTGGCATACATAAACCTTGCCTCGGGTACATTTTTCTGAAAGACATCCTCAATCCTTTTGGCTACTTTATCCGTCTCTTCCAGCCTTGTGCCCAGAGGAAGATTCACGGTGATGCGGATATCGCCGCTATCTTCTTCTGGTATAAATTCATTACCAATAAAACGCAGAGAAAATAAACTAATAATGAACGCGCCTAAGAATCCCAAGATAACTATCTTTTTATGGGTTAGGCACCAAGCCAAAGCTCGCGCATAAAAATCTTCCCAGGATTTAAACATTTTTTCCGAAATTTCATAAAATTTAGAGAATAATCTAGATTTTCGCTTGGTATTATCAGGAATGCGCAATAATTTTGCACAGAGCATCGGGCTAAAAGTAAGCGCAGTAAAAAGAGAAGCCAGGAGTGTTACGGTAACGATAACAGCCATCTCTCCAAACATTATCCCAATAACACCGGTGATAAATAATATGGGTAGAAATACTACTATCGTAGTAAGAGTAGAAGCAGAAATAGCCAACAACATCTCTTGAGTCCCGAAAATCGCTGCTTCCTGAACACGGCTTCCTCTTTCTAAGCGCCTAAAGACGTTATCTACTACGACAATGGCATTATCTACCACCATTCCTGCGGCAATGGCTAAAGAGGAAAGGCTGATGGTATTAATGGTCTTGCCGCTTAAGAATAGGTAGATAAAGGCAATTAATAACGAAAAAGGAATAGTAAGCGCAATAATTAAACTTCCGGCAAATTCGCGCAGGAAAAACCAGACTACAAAAATAACTAAAACCACTCCCAGCAAAAGCGCTGATTTAAGGGCATTCAGGGCATTGATAATATCTTGTGAGGTGTCAAAAATTATATACATTTTCACATCAGCAGGAAGAAATCTTTCAAGTTCTTTTAGCCTGGTCTTTATTGTCTCGGCTACCTCCACGCTATTGGTGCCGGTTTGCTTTTGAATCATCATCATTAGGCCAGAGTTTCTATTAATCCTTACCTTTACGGTTACCTCTTTAAAACTATCTTCCACGCGGGCCACATCTTTAAGGTAAACGAATTTATTGTTGCGTTTACCTAAAATAACTAAATTTATCTCATCCGGTGTGGCAAATTCTCCGGGGAGCCTCAGGAAATAAGTGGTCAGCCCGGATTTTATGTTTCCTAAAGGCTGGGTAATATTCTCCTGTTTTAAGGCATTCTGTATATCAAGAATGGAAAATCCGTATCCTTCCAGCCGCTCTTTATTTATCCAGATATTAATCTGGCGCTCTAAGGCGCCGAATAACTGCACTGTGCCTACGCCGGGAAGCTGACGCAGCGCATCTGCTACCTTTTTATCAATTAAATCATAGAGCTCGGGGTAACTCTGCTGTGCGGTTACCCCAATAAAAAGAATAGGAATATTAGCAGTATTAAATTTATAAATAAACGGGGTGTCCATTTCATCAGGAATATCCGGAAGAACGCGCTTGGCTAACTCAATGCGGTCGCGGATATCATTAGAAGCTGCGTCCAGATTCGTCCCCCATTTAAATTGCAGGGTAATCAAGGATGCCCCTTCCAGAGAACGGGAGGTAAGCTTTTCTAATCCCGGGGTAGTAGCAAGCTGGTTCTCCAAGGGTTCGGTAACCTTTATCTCCACGTCTTCGGGGCTTGAGCCAGGATAAGCAGAAACCACGGTTATTGCCGGACGCTCAATCTCCGGCATCATATCAATCCCCAGCCGGCTTAAACCGTAAATGGCAATGATAATAATAGCGCAAAAAATCATTAAATTGGTAACCGGGTATTTAACGCCGAACTCGGGGAGTTTCATCCCGTTAGACACCTCCCTTTAATCCCGTAACACTTTTGCTTCATTGGGAGATCAGATACTAAAATGAAACAAAAGTGTCTAACGGGATTCATTTTATTTCTCCTGCCTCTTCTATCTCTATGCTTACCTGTGCATTTTCCCGCAACCGCTGCTGGCCCATTATCACTACTAGATCTCCTGCCTGCAAACCCTCTTTGACTGCATAATAAGGCCCTTGCCGAATGCCTAATTTAATTTTCTTTAAGACTGCCTTATTATTCTCAATGGTAAATACAAAGACATCCGAATCCTTACCCATAATTGCTTCTTTTAAAATCACCGGGATATTTTTATGTTCTTCAATAACTAAACTGACTTTGGCAAACATACCTGATTTTAAGCGGTGCTCCTGATTATCCACGCTTATTTCAACCGGAGCTGAACGCGTAGCCAAATCCACCACCGGGCTAATTTTCGTCACCTCTCCGCTAAAGTCTTCCTGCGGATAGGCATCTACTTTAATCTTGGCCTCCTGGGCCAGAGAAATCTTTGCTAAGTATTTCTCTGGGACCTCTAAATCTATCTTTACTTTATCCATATTTACTACCAGGGCAATGGGAGTTTGGCTGTTTACATTTACCCCCTTATCCACAAAAACCCTGCCTACTATTCCGGTCATAGGACTTTCTATCGGCGCTTTTTCAAATTTCAGGCCCACTTCATCCCGGTCAATATAGGCAATGGCCTCATTCTTATTGACAGGACTGCCGTCTTCTTTGACTTTTTCAATAATCTTGCCGCTCACCTTAGGATAAACTATGGCCTCATCCTGAGCCTTAATATTTCCTACATATTCCAGTGTCTCATCAAGTTCTCCTAATTCGGTACGCTGAACCTTAACCGGAATTATCTCTGGCCCGGCTTCTTTTTCCTTTTCCTGCGGCTGACAGCCAAATAAAAATAATATCAGTAATAAAGATATACCTATGAGCTGCGAGCTATGAACTATGAACTTCATTATAGGCCTCCTGTTGCTTTTTCAAAACTGCTCTTGGCAATTAAATAATCGTAAATTGCCTGTTTTTTATTAAATATTGCTACTGCGTATTTTAACTCTGCATCATTTTGCTCTAAAAGGCTTAATTCACCTTGTTTATATTTATCTCTGGCAGTAGCTAAATTATGCTGATAAAAAAGTATATCCGATTCAGAAGCATTTATTTTTGCAATTGCATTTTTTAAATCGAGATACGCATTTCTTAATTCCAGAGCAATATCTTTGACTAATTTTTCTTTGGTTAACTGGGTCTTTTTTAAATCAATTAATGCCTGCTCTACTTTTGCCCGTGTGGCCCAGCCATCAAATATCGGCCAGCTAACGGTTATACCTATAACATTA
>CAYOMI010000016.1:0-16026 GCA_964405005.1 uncultured Planctomycetales bacterium
TCTTACATATTTTCTTTAATGAACTTTTTGGCTATATTAAAGGCTTCCCTTCTACTTTTTATTTTGCCTATCGCCTGTAATTCTTCCACTTCATGTAAAATCTTACCAATCAAAGGAGATGGTTCTAATTTAAATCTTCTCATCAGGTCATCTCCGTTTATCAGGCATATTTTTTTCTTCTCTTTCTTTTTCCTAAAATATTCTTTAATTAAACTGGAAACTACTTTCTCGTGTTGAATACGTGAGGTCTTAGTTGTCAGGCGGCCTTTAGTTGCACGCTGGTCAGCCAAAGAAATTAAAAGTACGCTTACTGCCTCATCTGCCGTATCGCGAAAATAGCGGAATTTTGCCCGTGCACTCACTTCGTCGTTATCCGCCAGATACCCCGGACGAAGATGCCAAAAAATCATTTTCTTTAAAGCATCCAACTCATCATTGGAAAGCCTAAGGCGCCTGGCAATCATCTCAGAAATCTCCCAGCCAAGCCTCTCATGACCATAAAAAGTAATCCTACCATTTTTATGACGCAAGGCGCGGGGTTTTCCAATATCATGCAAAAATGCACCTAATTTTATGAGTGCTCTGCGTTTTCTACCGGGAGAGATAACTTTGTTAAGATAGCCCTGAATTTCTTGATTATCCTTGAACTCTTGAATTATTATTTCAAGCTGTCTTATCGTCTCTAATGTATGCTTCCAAATATCAAGGTGATGATAAGGCCCTTGTCTGACATTACGCATCGTCTCAATCTCTGGGAAAATAATACTTAGTATTTTTAATCGATCCATCTGATACAAATAATCAAAGGCACAAGAACTGTCTAAAATCTTAAACAATTCGTCGCGAAGACGTTCGCCTGAAACTCTCGCCAATTCCTTATGCTTGGCCTGAATCAACTTTAGCGTCTTCTTGTCTATTTTAAAATCGAATAAACAGGCAAAACTAAAGGCCCGCATCACTCTTAGGGGATCTTCATCAAAGGCCTTCTTATTTACCACGCGTACTATTTTGGATTCTAAATCCTTTTTTCCACCATAAGGATCGATAAGTTCAATTAACGGTTCAGATAAATTTAATAACTTCTCAAATTCAATAGTCAGGCTATTTATGGTGAAATCTCTCTGCAATAAATCTTCTTCTAAAGTTTTACCACGAAAATCTGTAAAATCTAAAGTGTAAGTTTTGTCTTCTATTTTTTTTATCAAACGGCAGGCGCCGCGAACTCTGTCTAAAACCACAAATCCTGTCTTAATTTGTTTTGCCAGCTTTCGACCAAAATTTATGGCACCTTTCTTTAAACAAAAATCTATATCCAGATTATCTCTATCCCTATTTAGTAAAATATCCCGCAGATACCCCCCTACAATATAAAGTTTCACCTTCCTATCTTTAGAAAATTTTAAGATTGCCTTAAGGAGTTTATTGACTCTGGGTGAGAGGTTCATAAGGATGAGTTATATTTTGAATATTCTGGCGGTTAAAGAGACTAAATCTACAATTGCTACTGTGGATTTGCCGCTCAGCCACCCCCCACATTCACCAGGATTAACCAAGATTTTGGAATCTTGTTTGATTATTTCTGGCTTATGGGTATGGCCAAAGATAACCAGAGAGGCGTCTTCTATATTAAAGTTAAGTGTCTTTGCATCGTGTACAACTGTAATCTTTCTATTATCTAACACAATTCTTAAAGGCCCTTCCTTGATTTTTGTCTCCGATATACAGGAGAGGCCCATTTTTTCACCGTCGTTATTTCCAAACACACCTAACCATTGACAAGTAAGCCGGTTTAATTTAGGGACAGTAAACGGTGCCACAAAATCACCAGCATGGACTAAAAAATCTACTTTCTGTCTATTAAAAAATCTTACCGCTTTCTCAATTTTTGGGAGATTATCGTGACTATCAGATAATATACCGAGTCTCATTTGTTCTGATTAAAAATTTCCGCATGTTTAATAACTTCATCTTCCACAAATATAGGTACATTTGCTCGCACAGCCAAGGCAATACTATCTGAAGGACGGGCATCGAGAATCTTCATAGAGCCAGACTGACTCTTTATAACAATCTTAGCATGAAAGGTGTTTTCTTCTAATTTATCAATAATCACTTTTTCAATACACGCATCCAGATTTTCAAGCATCGCATGCATTAAATCATGGGTCAAAGGGCGCGGTGGATTAAAACCGCTAATCTTTAATTTTATCGCCGAGGCCTCAACCAATCCGATAACAATAGGTAGTATCCTGTTTCCATCTTTTTCTTTTAAAACAATAAGTTGGTCGTGTCTCTTCTCATCAATAACAATCTTATTCAATTCCATTTCTATCATAGTCGTTACTATCCTCCCCTCTTTATGCCTTGCGACTTATCTGTCTGCGAGCAGACTTTTCTTTATTCAGTATATCCTTTAACTCCACCATAAATTGTCCGACATCTTTAAACTGTCTATAAACCGAAGCGAAGCGCACATACGCTACGTCATCCAAGATTTTTAACTTTTCCATAACCAGCTCTCCAATTTTTGAAGAAGAAACTTCGCGGTCGGATTTCTTCTGAATCTGGCGCTCGACAGAAGTAACTATATCTTCCATTTTTTCTAGACCGACAGGTCTTTTCTCGCATGCCTTCATTATTCCTGCCAAGATTTTCTTGCGGTCAAAGGCTTCACGACGGCCATCTTTTTTAATTACCATCAAAGAAACTTCCTCGATATATTCGTAAGTGGTAAAACGCTTACCGCATTTTAGACATTCACGTCTGCGCCTTATGGCTGCCTCCTCCTGCGTGGCACGCGAATCTACCACTTTATCTTCTTTATAACCACAATAAGGACACTTCATTTTCTCGCCATCCTTATTTCTATTTCTGCCTGTTTTAAAAAATCTAAGGCCATTTTATCCGGATAACCCTCTAAGATAATTACTTCTTTAATACCTGCATTAATCAGCATTTTGGCACAGATTATACAAGGCTGGTTAGTAACATAAAGGATGCTATCTTTGGTACTTATACCGTGTAAAGCTGCTTGCAATAATACATTATGTTCTGCATGCAAACCGCGGCATAATTCTTGCCGTTGGCCAGAAGGAATCTTTAATTTTTCCCGCAGACAACCGATATCTAAACAGTGCTCTAAACCAGAAGGTGCACCATTATAACCCGTGGCTAATATTTTCTTATCCCTTACCAGAACCGCACCTACCTTGCGTCTTAAACATGTAGAGCGCTTGGAGACCAGCCTCGCCATTTCTAAAAAATATTCATCCCAACTTGGTCTTTTACGTAGTGACCTTCTCACTTTTCTCTTAGCAATTCTGGATATAAGGGAAACTTTTTAGTTAAGACTAAAACCTTTTTCCTAATCTCTTCTAATTTCCGTAAATCATCGCTTGCCTCTATAGCCTCATCAATAAATGTAGCAATCTGACGCATTTGAAATTCTTTCATCTTGCGTGTAGTGACTGCTGCAGTTCCCAGACGTATGCCACTGGTTGTGGTAGGACTCTTTTTATCAAAAGGTATGAGGTTTTTATTCACTGTAATTCCTGCTTTACCTAAGACAGCCGAGGCATCAGCGCCAGTAATACGTTTATCCGTTAAATCCACAAGTATAAGATGAGTGTCTGTGCCACCAGAAACAATACGAAAACCTTTTTTGGCTAAGAACTTGGAAAGCTCTCTGGAGTTGCTGACCACCTGTTTCTGATAATTCTTAAAACTTTTACTCATTGCCTCTTTAAAGCATAGTGCCTTGGCAGCAATAACATGCATCAGAGGTCCACCCTGTAAACCCGGGAAAATCTGGTTATCAATTTTTTTGGCAAATTCTTTTTTACAAATTACAAAACCTGCACGTGGGCCACGTAAGGTTTTATGTGTAGTTGAGGTAACAAACTCAGCATAAGGAACAGGTGTGGGATGTACTCCCGCTGCCACCAGGCCGGCAATATGTGCCATATCTACAAATAGATATGCGCCTACCTTATCGCAAATTTTACGGAAGGCCTTAAAATCAATCTTTCTAGGATATGCGGATGCACCTGCCAGAATAAGTTTTGGCTTGTGTTTTTTGGCTTTCTCTAAAATCTCATCGTAATCCAAGGTCTCAGTCTTTCTGTTTACGCCATAGGTAACTATTTTATAAAGCATACCTGAAAAATTATGTGGATGGCCGTGGGTAAGATGCCCCCCGCAGGCTAAATCCATGGCTAAAACCGTATCTCCTAGATTTAAGGCAGCAAAATATACTGCCATATTTGCCTGGGTGCCAGAATGGGCCTGAACATTGACATGCTCAGCAGCAAACAGTTTTTTGGCCCGCTCAATTGCCAGTTGCTCCACCTCGTCCATATATTCACAACCGCCATACCAGCGTGCCTTAGGATAACCCTCAGCATACTTATTGGTTAAAACCGAACCCTGGGCCTCTAAGACACCCAAAGAGGTAAAATTCTCCGAGGCAATCAACTCTAAATTATCCTGTTGCCTCTTAATTTCATTTCTTATGGCCTGATACAGCTGGGGGTCAACAACTTTTATATACTTCACTCTTTTCTCTCCTTATTTGCGCTTCGATTTTTTTTATTTTATTTAACCGCCTTGTGTGTCTTGCACCCTGAAATTCTGTGTTTAACCAGACTTTTAATATATCTCTAGCCGAAGTTTCATTTACGAAGCTAGAGCCTAAAACTAAAACATTGCTGTCGTTATGCTCGCGAGAAAGTCTTGCTACTTGAGCATTATAACAAAGTGCAGCCCGCACATTAGGGAATCTATTAGCCACAATAGAATTACCAATGCCGCTTTTACAAATAAGAATACCGCGTTTAAACCGACTGGAAGCAACAGCTCCTGCTACAGAAGCAGCAAAATCAGGATAATCACAACTTTTTTGTGAATAGGTACCAATATCCTTTACCACAATATCTAAATTTTTCAGATATACTTTTAATTTCTCTTTTAAAGCAAAACCTGCGTGATCTGAGCCGATAATTATCCGTTTAATCTTTTGCATTTTAGATTATCTCTACTACTCTTTCAATTGCTTCTTTAATTGTGCCAAAAGTCTTCTCGTAAAACTCAAGAGTCCTGCCTATGGGATCAGTAATATCCAAATCGTTATCCTTTATTTTAGCAAATTCTTTCAATAAAAACAGTCTATTTTTTGCCTCGGGAGCAAGTTGTAGGACCCTTTCTTCCTGTAGCCGTTCCATAACCAGAATAATGTCGGACTTTTGCACCGTTTCTTTGGTTATTTTTTGCGAACGATGGCTTAAAACATCTACGCCTTCACGTCTTAAAATTTCTTTTGTCTCATCAGTTGCTCCCAAACCGCCTAACATGGTTATACCTGCGGATAAAACTTCCACATCAGCGCGTCCCTTTTCTTGAAGTTTCTTCTCTAAAAGGCCTTTGGCCATTACTGAACGACAGGAATTTCCTGTGCAGACAAAAAGCACAATTTTTCTTTGGGCAACTTCTAAAATTTCCTCTTTTTTTATGGCACCTTCCCTTAATATCTTTAAGGGCTCAATAGTCAAATCTACTACCGTTGACTCAATACCTAATCTTGTATTCCCTGAGTCTATAGCCAGATCTACCAGCCCATTTAAGTCTTTAATTGCCTCTTGAAAATTTACTGGTGCAGGTTTTCCTGAGAGATTTGCCGACGGACAAACTACAGGCACACCTGACAAAGAAATAACCCTTAAAGCAATCTCATGGTCAGGCAGGCGTAGCCCCACTGTACTTAAATCTTTTGATTTTAAAATTATAGTTAAAGGGCCTGGCCAGAATCTATCTATGAGCTTATAAGCGACCACAGGAATCTTTATTGCAAAATCCTCAATCTTATCTTTTTCGTCTATATGCAGAGAAAAGGGATTATCTTTAGGCCGTTTTTTTATTTCATACAACTTATCTACTGCAACTTTATTTAGCATATTTGCGGCAATTCCGTAAACTGTCTCCGTAGGAATAATCACTAAACCACCAACTTTCAAAATCTCAGCTGCTTCCTCCAGATATTCTGCTGCGGGATTTAAGGAATCGACTTTTAAAACTTTAGTTAAATTCATGCCTTGATTTTAACCTTTTTTATGGCCAGTCGCATATCCTTCTTATAATTAGCTAATTCTGCCTGAATTTTCTTATCGCTTGTGCCTAAAATTTCTAAAGCAAAAAGACCGGCATTTCTGGCGCCTGCTTTTCCAATGGCCATACAAGCCAGCGGAATTCCCGCTGGCATCTGCACGGTTGATAATAATGAATCTAATCCTTTTAAACTTTTCGTCTCAATGGGAATACCGATTACCGGTAGCGTGGTGTGAGCCGCAACTACTCCTGCCAAAGCTGCAGCACCGCCTGCAGCAGCAATAAAAACTTTTATCCCTCTTTTAGGTACTTCCTCAACATATTTTGCCAATTCCTTGGGCGTCCTGTGCGCGGATAAAACCTTCACTTCAAAACCAACCTTAAATCTTTTGAGCACATCTATTGCTTCCTGCACAGTTTCTAAATCAGATTGACTACCCATGATTATACTTATTACTTTACCCATAACGCCTCCTGTTTAAGCGCTCTTTGTCCGATATCCCTACGATAATGCATCCCTTCAAAATTAATTTTCTCAACCGCTCGATACGTCCTATCTATTGCCTCTTTTATAGTATTACCTAATCCAGTTACTCCTAAAACCCTGCCGCCATTAGTTACGATTTTTTGTTCTTGGGTTCTTGGGTTCTTTAGTTCTTTGGTGCCAGCATGAAAAACTACAATATCTTTCATTTTCGCCACTTCATCTAAGCCAAAAATCTCTTTTCCTTTTTCATAATCACCCGGATAACCGCCTGAAGCACAGACCACACAAACGCAGGCGCGATTATCCCAATCCAGAGCCTTAAAATACGATAATTTTCCTTCAGTGGTTGCCAGCATAACTTCTACCAAATCGCTTTTTAATCTTGGCATAATTGCCTGGTTTTCCGGATCACCAAATCTGACATTAAACTCTAAAACTTTTGGACCATCTTTAGTAATCATAATCCCTGCGTATAATGCACCTTTATAATCTATACCTTCTTTGGCTAATCCATTGATGGTACGATAGATAACTTTATCTAAAACTTCTTTGAATAACTCGTGGGTTACTATTGGTGCAGGTGAATAAGCACCCATTCCGCCGGTGTTTGCGCCTTCATCATTATCAAAGACTCTCTTATGGTCTTGGCTGGAAGCTAAAGGAATAACTTCTTTTGAATCAGTAATTACAATGATGGATGCTTCCTGACCTTCTAAACAATCTTCTATAATAACACGGTTACCTGAATCTCCAAAAATTCTCTCTTGCATTATAGAGGCTACTGCCTGCTTTGCTTCATTAATGGTCTTAGCAACAATTACGCCTTTTCCTTGCGCCAAGCCATCCGCTTTAACCACACAAGGCGCACCAATTTTCTCAATATATTTTTTTGCCTCATCTGGATTATCGAAAATTTTAAAATCTGCGGTCGGAACTTTATACTTTGCCATTAATTCTTTGGCAAAGACTTTGCTCGCTTCTAATTGCGCTGCCTTTTTTTGCGAACCAAATATCTTTAATTTATAATTTCTAAATTCATTTACTATCCCTCCTGCCAAAGGCGCCTCTGGCCCAACCACTGTTAAATCGATTTTTTCAATTCTCGCAAAATCAAGGAGAGCTTTTATATCTTCTGCTTTTATATCTATGCATTCTGCTTGCTTAGAAATTCCGCCATTACCGGGCGTACAAAAAATCTTATCCACTAGTTTTGATTGTGCAATTTTCCATACCAAGGCATGTTCTCTACCCCCAGAACCAATAACTAAGACTCTCATATTATTTTATTTTTAACGGATGGCTTGGCTTCAAAATAGCCAAGACAGGACCCATTACGTTATATAATTTCTACTTGCTTCTTGCCTTTAACTACTTCTCCAATAATCCAAGCCTTCAGTTTAAATTCTGCTAATTTAGATATTATCGTCTTAACAGATTCGGGTGTCACAATCAATACCATACCCACACCCATATTAAAGGTATGATACATTTCTTTATCTTCGATGTTGCCTTTGCTTTGGATCAAACGGAAAATCTTAGGGACACTCCAAGAATTCTTATATATACGTACATTTACATTATCAGGTAAAATTCTGGCTATTTTATCGTAGAAGGCGCCGCCCGTTATATGGGAAATGCCTTTTATTGAGTTTGCAAGTTTGCAAGTTCGCAAGTTCCTTTGCAATAAAGACAAAACCGGCTTTACATAAATACGCGTGGGACGAAGCAACTCTTGGCTTATGCGCCTCTGTTCCTTTAGCGAAAAAACTCTTCTGACTAAAGAATAACCGTTAGAGTGGATGCCGTTTGACTCCAAGCCTATCACTACATTGCTAACCTCTATCTTTAAGCCATCAATAATATTACGTTTCTCAACCACTCCCACGCAAAAACCCGCCAAATCATATTCGCCTTCTTTATACATTCCCGGCATCTCAGCAGTTTCTCCGCCGATTAAGGAACAGTTGGATTGGATACAACCGACATTTATTCCCTTAACTATGTTATAAAGCGTATCCGGCTGTAACTTACCGCAGGCGATGTAGTCCACAAAAAATAGGGTTCTAGCCCCAAGGCAGAGAATATCATTGGTATTCATCGCTACTAAATCTATCCCCACTGTATCGTGCTTATCTACTAACTGGGCAATTTTTAATTTCGTTCCCACGCCGTCGCTTGAGGAAACTAAAATCGGCTCTTTAAATTTATCTTTCGGAAAACGAAATAGGCTTCCAAAACCACCCGCGCCTTTTAACACATAAGGTCCGTATGATTTTTTAAGCATCTGGCTGATTCTTTTTTTAAATGCAGTTGCCTTCTGGATGTCCACCCCAGATTTTTTATAAGTTAATCTTCTCATTTTAAGGCTCTCTCCCTGTCCAGCAATATAAACAAAGTTTTTCTTTAGGTATTCCGATTGCCTTTACCATATCGTCTAATTTCTGATATTTTAAAGTAGTTGCTCCGATATCTTTGGTAATCCAGTCTACCATCTTCTTATATTTTGCTGAACCTTCATTTAGATAAACTTTGACATCTTTTATATCCTTTCCTTCGATTGCCTGTATTGCCCGCCGGGCTGCCAATTCATGAATGGAGCGCGTTGAATAATTAAATTTACAAGGAAACATAAGCGGCGGACAGGCAATTCTTAAATGTACCTCTTTGACACCACATTCCTTAAGTTTCTGAATAGTAAAATTCTTTAGTTGTGTGCCCCTGACAATAGAATCGTCACAGAGCACAATGCGTTTACCTTTGATTATATCTTGAATGGGTATAAGTTTCATCTTGGCAATCAGGTCGCGGGTCTCCTGAGAAGGCGGAGTATAACTGCGGTCAAATCCGGGTGTATATTTTACCAAAGGTCTCCTTAAAGGAACCTTTGATTCCATGGCATAACCAATAGCATGGGTTGTACCAGAATCAGGGATACCGGCAACCAAATCTATCTGAACATTATCATTTCTGGCCAGACATCTGCCGCATTTTTCTCTGACTATCTCAACTGTAATTCCCTCGTAAGAAGAAGCAGGAAAACCGGTATAAATCCACAAGAATGTACAAATCTGATTAGTCTGGCTTCCTTTACGTTTAGGTTTTAGCCCCCCTTCATCCAATAAAATAATTTCTCCTGGCTGCAAATATTTTTTAATTTCAAATCCCAGATTACGGAAAGCCGAGGTTTCAGTAGTTACTGCCCAATCACTATTGCGCTTGCCAATAACCAGTGGCGTATAACCCAGGCGGTCTCTAGCCGCATAAATTCCTTCGTTATTTAATAAAAGTAAGGAACAGGAACCGTTGATTTTAGAAAACATATATTCTATACCATCAATAATGCTTTTTCCCTGGATAATTAGTTTTGCTACCAACTCTGTAAGATTAATCCTGCCATCAGTCACTTCACTAAAAGACTGTCCGTTTTTATAAAGTTGTCTAGTCAGCTCTTCTGCATTATCAATAAACCCATTGGTCACAATGGCAAAAGGTCCGAACTTAGAATTAACACACATCGGCTGTTCATCTCTTGCGCTAATAACCCCGATTCCTTTAAATCCTCGCATTGTTTTATAATCCTCAAAGAACTTTGCCTTGAATTGACTACCTCTGATATCATGAATTTTACGCACCAAGCCTTTATCCTGCCAAACCGCCAGGCCTGCAAACTGTGTTCCTAAATGCGAATGATAATCCGTGCCATAGAATAAATCCTGGCTACAATCTTTTTTAGAAACCGCACCAAAAATTCCACTCATTAGTACCTCCTCGTATAAATCGCTATTTTGATATAAGTTTTACTTTGGGAAAGTTGCTATGTATTAGCGTAGAAATCCTTAACGACTTTGACTACTTCTTGGGGAGTATCAACCACAGTAAAAATTTTTAAATCCTGTTTGCTAATGTTACCGTGCATTAAAACAGCATTGTGCAACCAGTCTAACATTCCTTTCCAATAATCTTTTCCCACTAACACAACTGGAAATTCAGGTATCCTCTCTGTCTGAATAAGATTTATGGCTTCGGTAAATTCGTCTAAGGTCCCGTATCCGCCGGGCATAATCACAAAGGCCTTGGCATACTTTACAAACATAACCTTGCGCACAAAAAAGTAACGGAAATCTAAAAGCGTCTCCACATATTTATTGGGCTTTTGCTCTAAAGGAATCTGAATATTTAAGCCGATAGAATGGCCTCTTGCCCGTGCTGCACCTTTATTTGCTGCTTCCATTATTCCTGGTCCGCTTCCGGTTATAATGGCATATCCCTCCTTGGCTAACAAATAAGCCACTTCTTCTGCTAATTTATAATACTTATCTGAGGACTTAACCCTGCTTGAGCCAAATATGGAAACCGCTTTGCCTATTTCCGAAAGCACTTCAAATCCATCTACAAACTCTGACATTATGCGAAATACCCGCCACGGATCTTCAGAAACAAAACTTCCGCTATTATTTCTCTTCTTCATAAAATCTCCTTTTCTCTAATCTAAAAACTAATCCTTAAGATAGTTCTCTATTGTGTTATGCCAAGCTTTATATAAATTATTCACGGGTAGATTAATCAGTTTGTTAATGACAAGTGAATTGCCTCCTACTTTTCCAATTATGGAAATGGGAGTTTTATTTTTCTTGGCAATCTGGATTATTTTTTTAGCATTTTTTTGCTTTGCGCTTAGTACAACTCGCGACTGAGTCTCGCCAAATAAAAGCGCGTCTTTTCTTATGCCTTGAGAATCTAAATTAATCACTGCTCCTAATTTTTTTCGCGGATTGCTTATACAGCTCTCTGCCAAAGTAACTGCCAAGCCTCCTTCTGAGCAATCATGTGCAGATTGTATCAAGCCTTTTTCTATTGCCTCTAACAGAGTAGTTTGCAGGCTTTTTTCTAATTTTAGGTTTATCTGCGGAACTTTTCCTTTCTTTAGATTATGAACGGTTTTTAAATATTCGCTTCCGCCTAATTCTTGTTTGTTTTTACCCAGCAGCAAAATTATATCTGTTGTATTTTTGAAATACTGGGTAACTATTTTTGCTCTATCTTTGATTAACCCTACCATGCCCACGATAGGCGTAGGGTCAACCGCACCCTTAGGGTTTTCATTATTAAAACTAACATTACCGCTTACTACAGGCGTATTCAACGCCCGGCAGGCTTCAGAAATACCCCGGGCTGCTTGTTTAAACTGCCAAAAAACTTCAGGATTTTTAGGATTGCCAAAGTTTATGCCGTCAGTAATTGCTAAGGGCTTTGCCCCGCTACAAACTAAGTTTCTAGCTGCTTCTGCTACAGCAATTTCTCCACCTTTAAAAGGATCTAGATAGCAATACGTAGAATTACAATCTGTAGTGACAGCAATGGCTTTTTTTGTCCCTGGAACAGCCGCCACTGCGGCATCAGAACCCGGTCCTAATAAAACACCCTTGGCAACGCGAGGATCGCCGTGTTTAAAAACCCAGGATTTACTGGCAAGGGTAGGATTGCCCAGCAACTTAAGCAGTACTTGATTAAGATTCTTAAGCTCTTTGATGCTGGCTAAATTTAATTTATTTACTTTGGTTAAATATTTTGGTTTGGTAGCCTTGCAGTGATAAATGGGTGCCTCTACTAATGCTTTAGCTGGAACCTCTGCTACCACTTCTCCATTTTCCTTAATACGCACCATACCATCATCAGTAACCTTGCCAATTACATCTATTGGCACTTTCCACTTGGCAAAAACTTTTTTTACTTCTTCTAATTTTTCTTTTTCAATAATCACCAACATCCTCTCTTGAGACTCAGAAAGCATTACTTCATAAGCATTCATCCTTTCTTCCTTACGCGGCACCAAAGAAATATCTATCTCTATTCCTGTGCCTGCTTTATAGGAAGTCTCGCAAGTTGAACAGGTCAGGCCTGCTGCACCCATATCTTGCATACCAAGAACCAATCCTTTGTTCATCAATTCTAAACACGCCTCTCTTACAATTCTACCCATATAAGGATCACCAATTGCCACTGCAGAACTTTTCTTACTTGATTCTTCATCTAAAGCACCTGAGGCAAAAGCAGCGCCTTCTACTCCATCCCTGCCAGTTGCACCACCCACTATAAGCACTAAATTACCCACGCCTTTGGCGCGGGCTTTAATAATGGATTTATTCTTCACAATCCCCACTGTCATAGCATTAACTAAGGGATTCCCTTCAAAAGACTCATCAAAATAAATCTCGCCACCCAAAACCGGAAGGCCAACAATATTTGTATAATCTGTAAAACCCTTGATAATATTTTTAAATAAGAATTTTACACGTTCTTTTCCTAGGCTACCCAGGCGTAAAGAATCTAAGAGTCCAATAGGCCTGGCACCCATTGTAAATATATCCCTGATACAACCGCCTCCACCTGTTGCCGACGCTGCATATGGTTCAACTGCCGAAGGATGATTGTGAGATTCAATTTTAAAAACTACACCCAATCCTCCTCCAATATCAACCACGCCGGCATTCTCTCCTGGCCCTTGAATAACTTGTCGGCCTCTGGTAGGAAAAAGTTTCAATACCGGTTTTGAGTTCTTATAAGAGCAATGCTCACTCCACATTGCCGAAAACATTCCTAATTCTGTATAATTAGGTTCTCGTCCTAACCAATTCTTTATCATTTCGTATTCTTCCATAGTCAAACCCTGCTTTTCTACTATTTCTTTAGTAATAACCCCATCCGCTAACATTTTAAATCTCCTTTTAGAGTAAAATGTAATAAGTTAGTCTTAAAAAATTAATTCCACTACCTAAAAGCCAAAAACCACAAAAAAGATGACATTTCTACGCTATTGTAGATATGTCAGAATCTTTTATCTGATGCGCCATTGCATCGTTTAACTGTTTATTAAAGATATGGGCAGGAAAAGTAAGTATTTTATTTTATAAACCGACCTTCCTCTCCGCATATATAATAAGATTAATTGCGGGATCTCGCTTTTTTCTATTACAAGGAAAGACGGGAAAAAATTTTATTTACATTACGCAGATAGTAATTTAAATCAAAGACGTTGTTTAAATCTCTCTCGGTAAGGTATCTCTTAACATCCCTGTCAGCTAAAAGATTATCCCTGAACTGCTTTCCTTCTTTCCATGTCTTCATGGCGCAACGCTGAACTAAATCATAGGCCTTGGGGCGGCTAAGCCCTTTCTTCATCAATTCTATAAGTACACGCTGCGAAAAAATCAAACCTTTGGTCTTTATAAGATTGGTTAACATATTATCAGGATATATAATGAGGCCATTTACTACCTCAATAAATTTATGCAGCATATAATCGAGCACAATAGTTGAATCTGGCATAATTATCCGCTCAACCGATGAATGACTGATATCCCGTTCATGCCAAAGCGAAACATTCTCCATTGCTGCCAGGGTATTGGCGCGTAAGATCCTAGCCAAGCCGCAAATACGCTCGCAGATTACTGGATTTCTTTTGTGCGGCATGGCAGAAGAACCTTTTTGTCCTTTGCCAAAGGGCTCTTCTACCTCTAAAACTTCTGTGCGCTGCAAATGCCTTATTTCAGTAGCAAATTTCTCAAGAGAAGTTCCGATTACTGCCAAGGTAGCCATATATTGGGCATATACATCTCGCTGTATAACTTGTGTTGAGATACTTGCTGGTTTAAGACCCAATTTCTTACAAACGTACACCTCAACCTCCGGTTCTACATTAGCATAAGTTCCCACTGCACCGGAAATTTTCCCCACAGAAACTTCGACTTTTGCCTCCTGTAATCTTTTTAGATTACGCCTCGTCTCGTCGTACCATAGCGCTAATTTTAAACCGAAGGTGGTAGGCTCAGCATGCACTCCGTGCGTGCGGCCAATACAGACCATATCCTTATATGCCTTTGCCTTTTTGGCCAGAAGCTTAAGTAATCTCTCTAAATCCTCAATCAGAATATCCGAGGCTTCTTTTAACTGCATTCCCAGGGTGGTATCAAGAATATCGGAAGAAGTTAATCCTAAATGTAAATATTTGGCATCAGACCCAATATATTGGGCAACATTGTTGACAAATGCCACCACATCATGTTGTGTCTTCTCTTCAATTTTTTTGATTTGCTTTAGATTAAATTTTGCTTTTTTCTTGATTCTTCTGACTGCATCTTGAGGGATTTGTTTCTGTTTTGCGCAGGCTTCTAAGGTAAGTATTTCTATATCCAGCATGGTTTTAAACTTAAACTCCTCCTGCCAGATATTAGACATTTTGGGAAGACTATAACGTTCAATCATCTTAAACTCCCTCTTTTGTCAAGAGACAGTATTATATCAGAAATAAAAGATTTTGCAAATAAATAAAATAAGGCGGGACAGGTACCCCATTAGCTTGGCACCTGGTGCGAGAATTTTTATCTCTTTTTTTGCCTTAGGTCGCAGGGTAAAATTACGATAAATCTACTGCCTTCTCCGGGTTTGCTTTCTGCCCAAATTCTACCTCTGTGCATTTCCACAATATCCTTTGTAATCGCCAACCCCAACCCTGTGCCTTCCTTTGCAATATTAAGTCGTTCAAACTTATTAAATAATCTATTTATTTGATCTGCTGGAATGCCAGGACCAGTATCGACACATTCTAGTCTTACAAATTCTTCATGCGGATAGACCTTTAAAGTAACGAGACCTCCTTCAGGAGTATACTTTATGGCATTACTTAGGAGATTATTTATCACTTGCATAATTTTATCCTCATCTGCCCATAATGATAAATCTTGATCGCTGATTTCCTTTATCAATTTTATCCCTTTCTCATTCAAAATAATCTCAAATTCCTTTATCTGTCTTTCCACTAATTCCACAAAGTTACATAATCCTCTTTTCATCTCAACCATACCCGCTTCAATTTTATGCAAGTCCAATAAATCATTTATCAGGCGGCTCATGCGTGCTATTACGTCATGACAGATGGCTATAATTTTCTTTTGTTCCTCATTCGTTCCTACCGGCAGGCTAGACAATAAATTATCCAAACCGGCTTTAATAATTGCCAAGGGGTTTTTGAGTTCATGGGATACGGTAGCCACAAAGGTTGATTTTAACTGGTCACTGTGTTTGGCCTGCGCCGCATAGTGAATAAGCATATTGAGAATATTTTTAATAATAGCGTAACCCACACAGAATCCACATAAAGAAATAATAATAGAGATAAGTAATGTCAGGCCTATGTCACCGATAAAAATACTAAAGTTAAACAGCCTTGTGGCAAGGATATAAACGAAGACCAAAAAAGGAATTATGCTCATTAAAGAAAAGGCGAAGTTAAATTTCCGATAAGGGTTCTCCTCTAGTTCCTGCAGAACCAACCTTAATCCCGTATTAACAGCAGAGTTATGTGTATTACTCATAATGCCCTCCTAATTTTAACCTAAAATTATATTTAAAATATTTATCTTATTCTTAGGCAGATTAAGAAC
>CAYOMI010000017.1:0-15956 GCA_964405005.1 uncultured Planctomycetales bacterium
GCACAGTGTGTAAAAATAGAAATTATACCACTACTAGGAATAAGAAAAAGCATCAAGATAGGTTAGAACTAAGCAAGTTCTGTAAGTTTTGTCATAAACATACGCCCCATAAAGAGATAAAATAAAATTTAATGAAAAAGGGGTGTCGGTTAACAGGCAAACCACTGGTCTCCAAAACCAGGACTGGGGGTTCGAGTCCCTCCGCCCCTGAAAGAATAAAAAGTGCGGTAGGTGAACCTAAAAAGAGCAGTTTTAGGGAGGAAGATTGGCTCTACTTACAAAGATAAGAAGTTTCTTAAAAGAAGTAAGGCAAGAATTAGGAAAGGTATCGTGGTCAAATCGGCAAGAGTTAATTGATTCAACCTTTGTAATGATAGTAATTACAGGGCTTATGGCATTATTCATATATATTGTTGATCTATTGCTTTCAAAAATATTGAGTGTAGTATTTAGTTAACGTTCTATATGAAGAACTGGTATGTAGTACATACACAAACAGGTTTAGAAGACAAGGTAAAGGTCTCTCTGGAGAATAAAATCGCCGCCGAGGGGATGCAGGATTTAATATACAAGATTATTATCCCCACAGAACAGATCTCTGAGGTTCGTTCTGGCAAAAGGAGGATATCTCAGAGAAAATTCTTTCCAGGTTACCTTCTATTAGAGATGGAACTGAATGAGAGGACATACCTTTTTATTAAATCCACCCCTGGCGTAACTGGATTTATTGGCTTGGGTAAGAAACCAATGCCGCTACCTCAAACAGAGGTTGAGAATATATTGAAAAGGACAGAGGAAACACAGGTAAAACCTAGTCCGAAGATTGTTTTTGAAAAAGGTGAACAGGTTAGGGTTAAAGATGGACCATTTGTGAATTTTAACGGTTCCATAGAGGAAGTTAATCCTGAGAGAGGTAAACTTAAAGTGAGTATTTCAATTTTTGGCAGGTCAACACCTGTAGAATTAGAATATTGGCAAGTAGAGAAAATATAAACACGAATCCACACGAATAAAAATCGAATTCGCACGAATAAATTCGTGATTATTCGTGTGCAATTCGTGACCATTCGTGTGTGAGCGAAGCGAACAATGGCTAAAAAAGTTACTGCCCAGATTAAATTGCATGTTTCGGCGGCTCAAGCTAATCCTGCTCCGCCAGTTGGCCCGGCGCTGGGTCAACATGGCGTAAATATTATGCGGTTCTGTAAACAGTTTAATGACCAGACCAAGAGCAAAGAGGGCTTGATTTTGCCAGTGGTAATTAGTGTATACGAAGATAAATCGTTCTCGTTTATTATTAAAAGTCCTCCTTCATCGGTACTTCTTAAACGCGCCGCTAACTTGGCTAAGGCATCAGGCACCAGTGGAAAGGAAACTATAGGTAAGGTTACCCAAAAACAGGTTGAGGAGATTGCCAGGCTTAAATTAAAAGATTTAAATACAGGAGATCTAAAGCAAGCAATTAAGATTATTGAAGGAACAGCGCGGAGTATGGGAATTGCGGTAGAGGAATAGAGTATGAAGAAACGTAGCAAAAGATATAAAGAATCCGAGAAGAACATTGAGAGAACCAAGACCTTTCAATTGAAAGAAGCAATCTCGTTCCTTAAGAAAATGTCTGGGCCCAAGTTTGATGGCTCAGTAGATTTGCATTTACATTTAAATATCGATCCTAAAAAATCAGACCAGATGGTGCGTGGTACGGTTGCACTTCCCTATGGTACAGGTAAAAAGGTCAGAGTTGCGGTTTTTTGTAAGGGTGAATTTGAGAAGATTGCTAAAGATGCCCAGGCTGACTATGTAGGTGCAAGCGAGTTAATTGATAAAGTTGCGGGTGGCTTTACGGATTTTGACTGTTGCATCGCTACTCCAGAGATGATGAAGGACCTAAGTAAATTAGGCAAGATACTCGGTCCGCGTGGACTTATGCCCAGTCCCAAGACAGGTACAGTAACTACTGATATAGCCAAGGCAATACAAGAAATAAAAAAGGGTAAAGTTGAATTTCGTGCTGATAAGCAGGGAGGCGTGCATTTATCGGTAGGCAAAATTTCTTTTGATGATGATAAGTTACAGGAGAACGCCTCTCGTGTAATCTCTGCCATAAATGAAGCAAAACCCGCATCAGTTAAAGGTAAGTTTATCAAGAGTATATTTATTGCCTCCACGATGAATCTGGGGTTGAGGCTTGCTATTTAAATTAGGCACAGGAGTGATAATGCAAAAACTAGGTTTATTAGTTAAAGAGACATCAGAAAATCGGATTAAGAATCAATTAAGAGAATCAGAGAGTGTCTTTTTGGTAAATTATGCCAAGATATCCGGTCCGGATTTTAATAGTTTAAGACAAACATTACGCAATAAAAATGCTTCTCTTTTTGTAGTCAAGAATAGTGTTGCGCGCAGGGTCTTTCAGAGTTCAAAATTAGAGTCTTTGCTTAAGGCCATAGAAGGACCTTGCGGTCTGGTATTTGTAAAAGAAGAACCTGTAGAAGCATCTCGAGTTTTATGTGATTTTGCCCGTGACCACGAACCGTTTCGCATCAAAGGAGGTTTTTTAAAGGATAGGATTTTGCAAAAGTATGATGTTGAGGCTTTGGCAAAACTCCCTTCCCGGCAGGTTCTAAAGGCACAGGTAGTTATGGTCTTAAATTCACCTATTTTAAGATTGGCAATAGTACTAAATAACATACTGAGGCAATTAGTTTGCTGTTTGGAACAAATTAAGAATAAAAAAGGAAAATAAAGGAGGAAGAGATGGCAGAAGAAAAATTAGAGAAGTTAATCAAATCTATTGAAGAGATGACGGTTATCGAATTATCAGATTTGGTTAAGGCCCTGGAAGAGAAATTCGGTGTGCAGGCTAATATGCCGATGATGGCTGCTCCCATGGCTGGCATAGCAGCTACGGCAGCCGGAGCTCAAGCGACCCAGGAAGAAAAAGCTACCTTTAATGTAATCTTGGCTAATGCAGGTACTAATAAGATTGCGGTTATAAAGGAGGTAAGGGCAATTACTAATCTGGGTTTAAAAGAGGCCAAGGATCTGGTAGATGGAGCTCCTAAGCCAGTAAAAGAAGGTATACCTAAAGAAGAAGCCGAAGAAATGAAAAAGAAACTTGAGGCAGCGGGTGCCACGGTTGAATTAAAATAACACGAATAAATTCGTGTCAATTCGTGTGAAATTTGTGAGAATTCGTGTAGTGAGCGAAGCGAGGGGAAATGATTAAGCGCAGAAACTTTGGAAAACTTAGGGATGTCTACGAACTTCCCAACCTCTTAGAAATTCAACTTGAGGCTTACCGTGAATTTTTGCAGGCAGATGTTACTGCTGGAGAGCGTAAATTTCAAGGATTACAAGAGGTATTTGAAGAAATATTTCCTATAGAAAACGTGGTACGTTCAGTAAAATTGGAATTTATTAGTTACTCTCTGGGTAAACCTCGATATAGTATAGCCGAGTGTAAGAGGAGAGCCCTTACCTATGCTGCACCTTTAAAAGTAAAATTCAGACTTACCACCCCTGGCGAGACAAAAGAGCAAGATGCTTATTTTGGAGAATTACCGCTTATGACTGAAACAGGAACTTTTATTATTAATGGCGATGAACGTGTGGTGGTAAGTCAGCTGCAGCGTTCGCCAGGTGTTTCCTTTGAAGAAGAAACGCATCCCACGGGTAAAAAGATATTTTATGGTCGGATTATCCCCTATCGTGGTGCCTGGCTTGAATTTAAGTACGACTTATCCGAAACTCTACTCGCCTACGTAGATAGACGAAGAAATTTTCCTGCCACGCAAATTTTAAGGATTCTAGGTTTCTCTAAGGACCAAGAAATAATCTCAGCCTTTGGAAAGGAATATCCTGAAATCACCAATACATTAAAGAAAGATTATACCAAAAATAAGGAAGAGGCCTATTTAGATTTCTATCGTAAAATGAGACCAACTGAGCCAGTGACAAAGGAAGCAGCAGAGGCATTATTTTATAGATTATTCTTTGATCCCGCCAGATATGATTTGGAAAGGGTAGGTAGGTTTATTCTTAACAGGAAACTCGGAATGGCTGTAAATCTCGATAAGAGAATTCTTGATTCCGCAACTGTTATCAAAGTAATAGAATACCTTATTAGATTAAAAGATGGTATAGGTAAAATTGACGATATAGATCATTTGAGTAACCGTCGTGTCAAGACAGTAGGAGAGCTAGTTCAGAACCAAATCAGAATTGGATTAGCCAGGATTGAGCGTTCCATAAGAGAGAGGTTGAGCATTTTAGGAGATTTTGAGAATTTAAATGTTCATTATCTTATAAATTCAAAACTTTTATCCAATCAGATCCGTGATTTCTTCGGCCGCAGTCAATTATCTCAGTTTATGGACCAGGTAAATCCTCTGGCTGAGATGACTCATAAACGAAGACTTAGTGCGCTCGGGCCGGGTGGTCTTTCTCGAGAGAGGGCAGGATTTGAGGTAAGAGACATACATCCTTCGCATTATGGCAGAGTTTGCCCTATTGAAACACCAGAAGGTCCTAATATAGGATTAATAGCTTCATTAAGTACCTTTGCCCGAGTTAATTCATTGGGGCTACTTGAAACACCATATAGAAAAGTAGAGGATGGTAAAGCAACTAAAAAGATTGAATATTTAACTGCAGATATCGAAGAGGATAAAGTTATTGCCCAGGCAAATGTTCCTTTGAATAGCAATGGAAGCTTTATGGAACGCGAAGTTTCCTGCCGTTTTAAAGGAGACTTTCCTAAAGTACCGCCCCAGCAGGTTGAATATATGGATGTTTCTCCTAAACAGCTGGTCTCTGTTGCTGCTTCTTTAATTCCTTTTTTGGAGCATGATGACGCAAACCGAGCTCTTATGGGTTCAAACATGCAAAGACAAGCAGTGCCTTTAATGGTTACTGAGGCGCCTTTAGTTGGTACAGGAATAGAAGAAAAAGTAGCGCGTGATTCTGGTACAGTAGTGATAGCAGAAGAATCAGGTAGAGTGACTAATGTTGACGCCTCTACTATAAGCGTGGGTAAAAAGATATATCATCTCAAGAAATTCTTGCGTACTAATGCTGATACATGCTTAGATCAAAAACCTATTGTGCGGTTAGGTGAACGCGTCGAAATTGGACAGGTTATCGCTGATGGCGTGGGCACCAAAGATGGAGAACTCGCCTTAGGTAGGAACTTATTGGCTGCCTTTATGCCTTGGCGAGGTTATAATTTCGAAGATGCTATATTGATTAACGAGAAATTAGTAAGAGAGGATGTATTTACTTCTATTCATATAGAAGAATTCGAAACTGAGGCAACTGAAACTCGTCTGGGAAACGAAGAGATAACGCGCGATATACCTAATGTGAGTGAAGAGGCTTTAAGTAATTTAGATGAAGGCGGTATAATTCGTATTGGTGCGGAGGTTACTCCAGGAGATATCCTAGTAGGTAAGGTTACTCCCAAGACTGAATCCGAGCTTTCTCCTGAAGAAAGGTTATTGAGAGCTATATTCGGAGAGAAGGCCTCTGATGTGCGTGATACTTCTTTAATAGCTCCTCCTGGCGTGAAGGGGGTCGTAGTAGATGTTCATGTCTTCCAGCGCAAGGACCGGGGGAGAAAATCCAAAGAAGAAAAAACCAAAGAATTAGCCAGAATCAGAGAATTAAAAGCTTATTATAAACAAGAGGTTGAGTTTGCTCAGACAGAGAAGATAAACCGTCTTAGTCAAATTTTAGGCGTAGATAAGAGAAAAATAGAGAAGTTAGATTTTAGCGATAATGAAGAAGCAAGGATCTTGGCTGCTTCTTTTGATGAGCAGATACAGGAACTTTTGTCAGAACAGCAACAGGAAATCGAGAAGGTAAGACGGGGAGATGAATTACCTGCAGGAGTCTTAAGAAGAGTTGTTGTTTATATTGCTAAAAAACGTAAAGTTTCCGAGGGTGACAAACTTGCTGGTAGACATGGAAATAAAGGGGTTGTCGCCAGGATACTACCAGAAGAAGATATGCCTTATTTGCCCGATGGCACCCCTGTTGAGATTGTCCTGAATCCTCTGGGCGTTCCTTCGCGTATGAATGTAGGTCAGATTTTAGAAACGCATTTAGGTTGGGCAGTTAAAGCCTTAGGGCTACAGGTGAGTTGCCCGGTTTTTGATGGTGCTACCGAAGAAGAGATTAAGGCGATGTTAAAAAAAGCAGGGTTACCGCAAGACGGTAAGATTATTCTTTACGATGGCTACACAGGTGAACCCTTTAGTCAGAAAGTAGCTGTGGGTTATATTTATATGATGAAATTGATTCATCTGGTTGATGAAAAAATTCACGCCCGTTCCATTGGACCGTATTCGTTAGTCACGCAGCAACCTTTAGGTGGCAAGGCACAATTCGGAGGTCAAAGACTCGGAGAAATGGAAGTTTGGGCTTTAGAGGCATATGGAGCTGCGTTTACCTTGCAGGAGATGCTTACTGTAAAAAGTGATGATGTAGCAGGCAGAACGCGTATATACGAAGCAATTGTTAAAGGTGAACAACGCCTGACTCACGGTACGCCAGAATCTTTTAATGTTTTAATTAGAGAATTACAAGGTTTATGTTTGGATGTAAGAACCGAAAAAACTAAATAGGCCAAGTATAATGGAAGAGACTATTTCTTTTGATACTATCTCCATAAAAATTGCTTCATCCCAGGTGATAAGATCCTGGTCTAAAGGAGAGGTTAAAAAAGCAGAAACCATAAATTACCGCACCCTTAAGCCAGAGAAAGATGGTTTATTCTGCGAGAAGATATTCGGACCAGTGCGTGACTGGGAGTGTAACTGCGGCAAATACAAAGGAATAAAGTTTAAGGGTATCACCTGTGACCGTTGCGGGGTAACCGTGGATCGCTCTAGTGTTCGAAGAGAGCGCATGGGACATATTGAATTAGCTACACCAGTTACGCATATCTGGTTTTTTAAGGCTGTTCCTAGTCGTATGGCTGCGCTTTTAGGTTTCAGCTTAAGGGATTTGGAAAAAATAATATATTACGAAGAGTATGTAGTGATTGAGCCGGGAAACGCCCCTTTAAAAAAGAAGGAACTTCTGACCGAGGAGAAGTATCAGGAGGCACTAACTAAATACGGCTCAAATTTTAAGGCCAAAATCGGAGCAGAGGCAATAAGGGATTTATTAAAAGAATTAGACCTTGATGCCTATTGCCGTAAATTACGTCGCGATTTAGAAAAATCAAAGGAAATCATGGGTAATCGCAAAATACTAAAGACCCTGAAGATAATTGAAGATTTTAAGAAATCGGGTAATAAACCGGAATGGATGGTTTTAGAGATTCTGCCGGTTATTCCTCCAGATTTAAGACCCTTGGTTCCTCTGGATGGAGGTAGATTTGCTACCTCTGACCTTAACGACCTGTATCGCCGAGTTATTAATCGCAATAGTCGTCTAAAGAAACTTATGGAATTAAGCGCACCGGAAATTATTATCCGTAACGAGAAACGTATGCTACAGGAAGCAGTAGATGCGCTTTTAGATAACGGTAGACACGGTAGACCCGTAATGGGAGCCAATAACCGGCCATTAAAATCGCTCTCGGATATGCTGAAAGGTAAACAAGGTCGCTTCAGACAAAACCTTTTAGGTAAACGCGTAGATTATTCCGGTCGTTCCGTAATTGTGGTTGGGCCGCAACTTAAACTTCATGAATGCGGTCTTCCTAAGCAAATGGCTCTAGAATTGTTTGAACCGTTTATTATTAAAAAGTTAAGAGAAAAAGGCTTTGTACATACTATAAAAGGTGCGCGTAGGATGGTGGAGCGGGGAAAGATTGAAGTCTGGGATATTTTAGATGAAGTAATTAAAGACCATCCTGTACTTTTAAACCGCGCTCCCACGCTGCACCGTTTAGGTATTCAGGCATTCCAGCCAGTTTTAGTGGAAGGTAAATCCATTAAAATCCATCCTCTTGTCTGCACTGCTTTTAATGCGGATTTTGATGGCGACCAAATGGCTGTTCATGTGCCTCTGTCTTTGGAATCCCAGGTAGAAGCTAAAATTTTAATGCTATCCATAAATAATGTATTCTCACCAGCAGACGGCCGACCAATCATCACACCCACCCAGGATATTATCCTGGGTGTTTCTTATTTTACAAAAGAGAAACCCGGTGCAAAAGGAGAAGATAGGGTATTTGCTAATCCTGACGAGATTGTGGTTGCTTATGAGGATAAGGCCGTGGATTTGCATGCCAGGGTAAAGATAAGGATAGATAAATTTTTTGATCTTGAAGAAAAGAAGCTTATTCAGGAAAGAAAGATGATTACCACAACCGTAGGCAGGGCTTTGTTTAACCAGCTTCTCCCTGAGGAATTTGGTTTTGTAAATAAGGAATTAAACAAAAATAACGTGGGAGATATTGTAAGCGAATGTTATAAGCGCTTTGGACACAATAGAACCATTGAATTACTAGATCAAATTAAACAGTTAGGGTTTGAAGCAGCAACTTTGGGAGGTATTTCTATAGGCATAGACGATATGCAGATACCTAAAGCAAAAGATGAGGTATTAAAAGAAGCTCGAACCGAGGTGGCTAAAGTCGAAGAGCAATATCGCAGGGGTATAATTACTGATTCAGAGCGAAAAAGTAAGGTTATTGATATTTGGACATATGCTACTGACAGGGTCTCTGATATGTTATTCAGAGAGATGGAACCATTTAATCCTATATTTATGATGGCGGATTCTGGAGCAAGGGGTTCTAGGCCTCAGGTAAGGCAACTTGCGGGTATGCGCGGGCTTATGGCTAAACCGTCAGGAGAAATCATCGAAAGCCCGATTACCGCAAATTTTAGAGAGGGATTAACCGTCTTGGAATATTTTATATCTACCCACGGTGCACGTAAAGGTTTAGCTGATACTGCTTTAAAAACTGCAGACGCAGGATATCTTACTCGCAGACTTGTAGATGTTGCTCAGGAGGTTATTGTGGTTGAGGAGGATTGCGGTACGCTTAATGGCATTACAGTATCAGCTATTATTGAGGGTGATGAAGTAGTAGTTAGCTTAAGAGATCGCATTGTGGGTAGAGTAGCATTGGATAACATTGTAGATATTATTACTGATGAGGTTATTGTGGAGCAAGGAAGTCAGATTTCAGAAGAAAAAGCAGATATGATTGAGAAGTTAGGTATTGAAAAAATTCGTATCCGCAGCGTTCTTACCTGTGAGGCAGGCAGGGGTACATGCTGTAAATGCTACGGTAGAAATCTTGGTACAGGTAGACTCGTAGAAGTAGGTGAGTCGGTTGGTATAATTGCTGCTCAGAGTATTGGTGAACCAGGTACCCAACTGACTATGAGAACCTTTCATATCGGTGGTACTGCCTCCAGAGTCGTAGAACAGTCATTTATAAAATCAAAAAATAAAGGAATAGTCAGATATCATAATTTAAGAGTTGCACAAAGGAATAAAGAATACGTTGTTTTGAATAGAAACGGTTCAATAAGTATAAACGATAAACAAGGTAGGGACCTAGAACGCTATCCGGTACCGCAAGGTGCAATTATTAGTATTGCTGATGGGGGGGAATTGGAGAAGGCCCAAGCATTTGTGCGCTGGGATCCATATACATTGCCAATTCTTACTGAAGTCGCAGGTCAGGTAAAGTATGAAGACATCAAGGAAAATGTGACTATTAGAGAAGAATTGAATCCTGTTACTAAAATGACTGAATGCGTAGTAGTTGAGCATAAACAAGAATATCATCCGCAAATAATTATTCTCGATGAGCATAAAGCTGTTTTGGGCATTTACCCTATCCCTGTAGGCGCACACATATTGGTTAAAGACGGCCAGAAGATAGGCGCAGGTATTATGCTTGCCAAAATACCACGCTTAGTTGTAAAAACAAGAGATATTACTGGCGGTCTTCCTCGCGTAGCAGAATTATTCGAAGCCCGCAGGCCCAAGGATCCAGCAATCATAAGCGAAATAGATGGTTTTGTAGAGTTCGGTGAGACTAAAAAGGGTCAGCGTGTAATTATCGTGAAATCTCCTACAGGTATGCAGAAAGAATATATAATTCCTCACGGTAAACATCCCAATGTTTATAAAGGCGATAAAGTTGTAGCCGGCCAACAACTCACCGATGGACCAGTGGTGTTGCAGGATATTTTGAGAGTTTGCGGTGATAAGGTTCTGCAGGAGTATTTAGTTAATGAGGTGCAGGAGGTTTACCGGTTACAGGGTGTACGCATCAACGATAAACATATCGAGTTGATTATTCGGCAGATGCTAAAGAAAGTAAGAATTGAGGAGCCGGGCGATACCGAGTTTTTAGCTACGCAGCAGGTTGATAAATGGAGATTTCAAAAAGAAAATTCACGTATTATTAAAAAGGGTGGTAAGCCTGCCCAGGCAACGCCTCTACTGTTGGGTATTACTAAATCATCATTAACTACCGAAAGTTTTATCTCGGCTGCAAGTTTCCAGGAAACAACCCGTGTACTTACTGAGGCGTCTGCTTCTGGTAAACACGATGAACTTTTTGGTTTAAAGGAAAATGTAATTGTTGGACACTTGATTCCTGCAGGAACAGGCTTTCGTTCTCACAGGGAGATTGAAGTAGTTAAAAAAGTATAAAGATATGCCCACAATCGCGCAATTGATTAGATTAGGCAGAATTTCCAAAAGAAAGAAGACAAAATCACCTGCTTTAAAAAGTTGTCCTCAGAGAAGGGGCGTTTGCGTGCAGGTGCGTACCATGACTCCCAAAAAACCAAATTCTGCTTTACGAAAGATTGCCAGGGTTAGGTTAACCACAGGTATCGAGGTGACTGCCTATATACCAGGTGAGGGTCATAACTTACAGGAACATTCTATTGTTTTGGTAAGGGGTGGCCGCGTAAAGGATTTACCGGGTGTTAGGTATCATATAGTAAGAGGTACACTTGATACAGCAGGTGTAAATCAACGTAAAAAATCACGTTCCAAATATGGAGCAAAGAGACCTAAATAGGAGCCTAGGCGTAAGATGAGAAGAAGAAGAGCGCAGGCAAAAGAAATAATTCCTGACCCTAAATTTAACAGTGAAATCGTAGCCAAGTTCATTAATATGGTAATGTTAAAAGGAAAGAAATCAGTTGCTGAAGGTATAGTTTACGGTGCATTTGATATCATAAAAAAACAACTCAATGAACCGGATGTGCTAAAGATATTTTATAAAGCGATTGACACTGCCCGACCAAGATTAGAGGTAAAACCCAGACGTGTAGGTGGTGCGACTTATCAGGTTCCGGTAGAGGTAAGGCAAGAGCGTGGTACTTCTATAGCCCTGCGTTGGATGCGCGATTTTGCAAAAAGCAAAAAAGGTAAACCTATGGAAGAAAAACTCGCTGAAGAAATCATGGCTGCTTATAAAGGAGAGGGTTTGACCATTAAGAAACGCGACGATATGCATAAGATGGCGGAGGCAAACAAGGCATTTGCACACTTTAGATGGTAAAGCGATGAGAAAGATACCTTTAGAAAAAATTAGGAATATCGGGATTATAGCGCATATCGATGCAGGTAAGACTACCACCACCGAGCGCATTCTTTATTATACAGGTAAAACCTATAAGATTGGCGAAGTTGATGAAGGCACTGCTACTATGGACTGGATGGTCCAAGAACAGGAAAGAGGTATAACTATAACCGCGGCCTGTACCGCCTGTTTCTGGCGCGATTTTCGCATTAATATTATTGATACGCCAGGTCATGTGGATTTCACTGTAGAGGTAGAAAGGTCATTAAAGGTTTTGGATGGTGCGGTAGTAATTTTTTGTGGCGTGGGAGGAGTAGAGCCTCAATCAGAGACTGTGTGGCGTCAGGCTGACCGTTATCATGTTCCCCGAGTAGCTTTCGTTAATAAACTTGATAGAATAGGAAGTAATTTTTTTGATGTAGTGGAACAGACGCGCAAAAAATTAGGAGCAAATGCAGCAGCAGTTCAATTACCTTATGGTCAAGAGGACGGTTTTAGAGGTATCATTGACCTTATAGAAAAGAGAGTCATTATATATAAAGATGAATTAGGAAAAGAATTTAATATACATGAGATACCCGAAGAGCTCAAGAGTGAAGTTAATAAATATAGGGATATTCTTCTTGAGAGACTTGCAGAAGTTAATGAGGGTATTATGGATAAATTTGTGCACGGTAAGGATATCGACATAAGCGAAATAAAGCAATCTATAAGAAAGGCAACCATAAGTAATAGATTTGTTCCAGTTTTGTGTGGTGCTGCCTTGCGTAATAAAGGAATACAACTGTTATTGGATGCAGTGGTAGAATATCTGCCTTCACCTTTTGATGTGCCTCCTATAAAAGGCATAAATCCTAGGACGAGTGAATTCGAAGAAATAATCGCCTCGGATAAGGCACCCTTTTGCGCCTTGTGTTTTAAGGTAGCCACTGATCCTTATGTAGGAAAAATTAATTATATTCGGGTTTATTCCGGTACTTTAAAATCCGGTGCGCGTATATATAATGCTTCTAAAAGAACACAAGAGCGCGTTACCAAACTCGTACAGATGCACGCAAATCGCCAGGAGATAATTGATGAGGTTTCAACTGGCGATATTGCTGCGGCTGTGGGGCTTAAAGAGACCAAAACTGGCGATACTCTGTGTTTAGAGTCTAATCCTATTTTAATTGAGGCCATACGTTTTCCTGAACCAGTCATCCAACAAGCAATTGAGCCTAAGACAAACCTTGATCAAGAGAGGTTGAGTTTAGCTTTAAACAAATTGGAAGAGGAAGATCCTTCATTTAAGGTAACATATAATCAGGAAACCGGACAGACTATAATCTCAGGAATGGGACAGTTGCATCTTGAAATAGTAATTGACCGCATGCTAAGAGAATTCAATGTAGAAGCACAGGTAGGGGCGCCCCAGGTTGCTTATCGAGAGACAATTACCAAAAAGGTCATCTCAACTGGAAAATTTATTCAACAAACTGGCGGTCACGGTCAATATGGTCATGTAGTTCTAGAGATGCGACCCCAAGAAGTACCAGGAACAGGAATTACGTTTGAAGAGAGAATAAAAAGCGGCGCTATTCCACGTGAGTTTATACCGGCGGTGAAACTTGGCGCATTAGGTGCAGCAAGGAGCGGCGTATTGGCAGGTTACCCTGTTACAGATGTAGAGGTAATCTTGGTAGATGGTTCTTCTCATGAGGTAGATTCTTCAGAGATGGCTTTTCAGATGGCAGGCTCAATAGCTTTTAATGACGGGTTAAAAAAGGCGAATCCCATTTTATTAGAACCGGTTATGGATATGGAGGTGATTGTTCCGCAGGATTTTATGGGTCAGGTAATTGGAGATTTAAATTCGCGGCGCGCTAAGATAATATCGTTTACTCAGCGAGGCAATGTCAAGGCTATTAGGGCGTATGTGCCTTTAGCAGAAGTGTTTAATTATGCAACCAGCTTACGTTCTTTAACTCAGGGGCGCGCCTCCTATACAATGGAGCCCTCATTTTATGTTGAGGTGCCTTCACATATAGCGGAAAAAATTATTATAGGTTTTTCATCGATGGTCTAGACGGTTTTAGAAATAAGACGAAAACGGGAGGTGTAAAAATGGCTAAAGAGAAATTTGTTAGGTCCAAGCCGCACGTAAACATCGGAACCATCGGTCATATAGACCATGGTAAAACATTGTTGACTTCGGCAATCACCTATGTTTTAGCAAAATTAGGAAAGGCGCAACCGCGTGAATACGCAGATATTGCTAAAGGTGGTGCAGTAAGGGACGAATCCAAGATTTTAACCATATCTGTTGCACATGTTGAGTATGAGACGGATAATCGTCATTATGCTCACATTGACTGTCCGGGACACGCTGACTATATCAAAAATATGATTACTGGTGCAGCGCAAATGGATGGTGCGATATTGGTGGTTTCCGCAGTTGATGGTCCAATGCCACAAACACGCGAGCATATTTTGTTAGCAAGACAGGTTAATGTTCCAGCAATGGTAGTATTCTTAAACAAGATAGATGCAGTTACAGATAAGGAACTCATTGATCTCGTAGAGATGGAAGTAAGAGATTTACTTTCAAAGTATGGGTTCCCAGGAGATAAGACACCCGTGATTAGAGGAAGTGCCCTTAAGGCACTGCAGTCAATTCAGACAACCGGCGACCCTAATAGTCCTGATTGTAAACCTATCTTGGATTTGATGAAAGCAGCGGATGAGTTTATACCCATTCCTGTAAGAGAACTGGATAAACCATTCCTTATGGCTGTAGAAGATGTTTTTAGCATTGAAGGAAGGGGGACGGTGGGTACAGGTAGAGTTGAACGCGGAAGGGTAAAACTTAATGATGAAGTAGAATTGGTGGGTTTAAGACCCGAAGTTAAAAAGACTGTGGTTACGGGTATCGAGATGTTTAGAAAGATACTCGATGAAGGTCAGGCAGGCGATAATGTAGGACTGCTTTTAAGAGGTATTGAAAAAGAGCAGATAGAGCGCGGTATGGTTATTTCTGCACCTAAAACCATTACTCCACATACAAAGTTTAAAGCGCAAGTCTACATTTTAACCAAAGAAGAAGGCGGAAGGCATACACCATTTTTTACTGGTTACAGACCGCAGTTTTATTTCCGCACCACAGATGTTACCGGCTCAGTGAAATTGCCTGCGGGTGTAGAAATGGTCATGCCAGGTGATAACGTGAATTTAGAGGTAGAATTAATTACGCCTATTGCTATGGAAAAAGAGTCGCGTTTTGCTATCCGCGAAGGTGGGCACACAGTTGGCGCAGGCGTGGTTACAGAGGTTATAGCTTAGTTTCGTTCAAAGATGCAGAAAATTCGTATAAGATTAAAAGCCTATGATCATCGTCTGTTAGATCAGGCGGTGGGAGAGATTGTGGAGACTGTAAAAAGAACAGGGGCGAAGATTTCCGGACCAGTTCCGCTTCCTACAAAACGAGAGATTTATACAGTTCTACGTTCTCCCGTCATCGATAAAAAATCGCGCGAGCAGTTTGAATTATCCACGCATAAACGACTTATCGATATATATGAGCCGACATCTAAGACAATCGATGCCTTGAGGAAGTTAAATCTTCCTGCAGGAGTGGATGTGGAAATAAAATGACAGCAATGTTAGGCAAAAAAATTGGGATGACTCAGGTGTTTAGCGAAGATGGTAGGTTACTTTCTGTTACTGCCATCGAGGTAGGCCCTTGTCCAATCTTGGCAATAAAAGATAGGTGCATTCAGCTAGGATTTGATTTAATGAAACCAAATAATATTAAAAAGCCGATTATGGGATATTTCAATAAATTAAATATTACTCCCCGCAAGTTCATCAAGGAGGTGACAAAAGATCCTACTAGAGAATACAAGATTGGCGAAGAACTTAAGGTAGATTTATTTAAGGTGGGAGATTTTGTAGATATAACCGGCACTTCAAAAGGTAAGGGTTTTCAGGGGGGGATGAAACGTTGGAATTGGAGTGGCGGCCCAAAGACGCACGGCTCGACATCGCATCGCCGCGTTGGTTCTATCGGCTCAACCACTACTCCGGGTAGGGTCTGGAAAGGTCACCATATGCCTGGCCATATGGGAGATGTAAAGGTTACATTACAGAATCTACGGGTCGTAAAAGTGGATGCGTTGAATAATCTTTTGCTAGTAGAGGGTGCTGTGCCAGGATGTAAAAATAGCTACGTTATTATCAAAAAAGCCAAAAAGAAACAGGCTATTGCTAAAAAGGCAAATAACAAATAATGGAAGCAATTACTTTACCTATATATAATACAGAAGGCAGAGAAATAGATAACATGAAGTTGAATACCGCGGTATTTGACGGTGTAATAAATAATGCGGCTATCTATCAGGCGATTACAGCGTATAGGGCAAACCAGAGAAGAGGATTGGCTTCTACAAAAACGAGGGGCGAA
>CAYOMI010000018.1:0-15746 GCA_964405005.1 uncultured Planctomycetales bacterium
TATGGAAAAACAATATCGGACCTCATTTGTAACCATAGTAGATCCATTATTTATAGGTAATAAACAAAGGTTATTTGCAATATGTTCAGAAATTAAAAAGAGGGGATTAAAAATAAAGTGGGGCTGCGACGCGCACATTCATCTTATAACCCCTGACTTAATAGAAGAGGTTGAATCTGCCGGTTGTTACGAGCTCGACTTTGGCATTGAATCTGGGGTACAGCGATTACTGGATATCATTAGAAAAGGTACAACAATTCAACAAATAAAAGAAGCTATCTACACCACTAAGAAATACTCGCGAATTCATATCTCTGGCTTATTTATTCTGGGCTTGCCTACAGAAACATACAAAGACTCGCTGGAAACTATCCGTTTTGCAAAAAGCCTGCCTCTGGATATGGCGCAATTTAGCATCTTAACGCCCTACCCTGGCTCTCCTTTATTTAATGAGCTGTCAGAAAAAGGACAAATTGACACAGGGATAAGGAAAGACGGCAGCATGGATATCTCCGTATGGGAAAGATACTCTTCATATATCTCGTTTACTGACAATAATCCCATTTGGGTTACTCCTGAACTATCGCATACTGTAATAAAACGTCTCCAAAAAAAAGCTCAAAGGGAATTCTATCTAAGGCCTTCCCAGATAATAAAGCATTTGCGTAGGGTAAGAGCGGATAATTTATTTGAGCTTATTAAGGTGCTCCTGAAGGCTTTTGTAGTCTGAGCCTAAGGCATAGCTTTGTCAAAATGAAAAAGGTATTGCTTGTAAATCCTCCTGTCTTGAAAAATGAGGTGTACGGAAAATTAGGGGCCATGGGCAGCTCTGCTTATCCCCTGGGCTTATGTTCATTGGCTGCGGTTTTGAGGAAAGCTGATTTCAAGGTAGAGATATTCGATCCATGCATATTAGGGATAAATTTAAAAGATGCTACTGATACCATATTAAGAATTAATCCTGACTACCTCGGCCTCACCGCGGTTACAATAACAATAGAAAGGGCTGCTCAACTGGCAAAGGAAGTCAAGGATAGAAAGAAAAATATCCCTGTCATTATAGGAGGGCCCCATCTGACCGCAACGCCCGAGGAAACTCTTTTACGTTATCCCTGTTTTGATATAGGAGTAATCGGAGAGGGAGAAATAACTGTTGTTGAATTGCTCACAAAAATGGAAAAAGGAGCTGACCTGTCCCTGGTTCAAGGGTTGATCTTTAGGGATAACAGCTCAATAAAGAAAACGGCAGCAAGAAGTTTTATCGGCAACTTGGATGATTTACCCCTGCCTGCATGGGACCTTCTGCCATCCCTGCCTAAATATTACTATCCCACAATATCCAGCCTTAACAGACTGCCGTCCACTCACCTGGTTACTTCCCGAGGCTGTCCGGGTCGTTGCATATTTTGCGACACGTCGGTATTCGGAAGAAAATACAGGTTCTTTAGTTCTAATTATGTAATAAAAATGGTTAATAAACTCTATCATAATTACGGCATACGCGATATTTTGTTCGATGATGATCTATTCGTAGGAGATAAAAGAAGATTAATCGAAATATGTAACATGCTGATTTCAGAAAGATTGAACCTCAGCTGGTCATGCAACGCGCGTATCGATATGATAGATAGCGAAATGCTCACTATCATGAAAAAGGCTGGCTGTTGGCAAATCGCTTATGGTATTGAGTCAGGCTCACAGAAAATACTTAATTCTATCGGAAAAAATACCAACTTGAAGCAAATAGAAGAAGTGCTTAGGCTGACTTCGTATCTCAACATCAAAACCAAGGGTTATTTTATGATGGGTTACCCCAACGAGACAAAAGAAGATATTCTAGAAACAATAAAGTTTGCTAAAAAAATCTATCTGCAAGATTTCCAGATAAGTTTCTTCACTCCTTTCCCAGGATCTAAAATACAAGGAGCTAATGTCGCACTAAAGGAAAAACCAGAAAATTGGGGCAGTTTTAATACTTATACTGAACCTAAGTTTATCCCAGAGGGTTTAAATAAAGAAAATTTGATAGAATTAAACCGGATTGCTTTTAAAGAGTTCTACCTGCGGCCAAAGATTATATTTTCTTATTTAGGCAGGCCCGGGATATGGATAAATATCTTCAAGCTATTAAAAGGAGTTTATGCGCTGCTGAAAATGTCATAAAACGTATTTCTTATAATTCTTTTCGTATATAAACAGGTCAAACCAAACCAGAAAATTAAGTATACACCACAAAGACCTTCCGTTATCTCTTTTGTAAGATAAGTGTTCCTGCCAAAGCTCATCAATTGCCGTATGATTTAAAATGCCTGTTTTTTCTATGTTTTTCTTAGAAAAGTATCTTTCAGCCGTATCTCTGAATTCTTTCATAAACCATATAGAATGCGGCATCTCTAGACCCATATTGCGTCTACGATAAATCTCCTGCGGTAAGAAACCTTTCATGGCTAATTTCTGTATATACCTGCCCCCCAACCCCTTCAGTCTCATTGCAGTAGGGATTTTACTGGCAAACTCTACGACATATCTATCCATATAGGGAAACCGCGCCTCTACAGAATGAGCCATCATAGTCCGGTCATTTTTTACCATCAAATCCCCTATAAAATAATATTTTATATCAATTAAAGATAGTTTGTTCAAATCATCATCAAAGTCTAAATTATCAAACAATTCCTTGAAAATAGCGTCTGTTCTCGCGAAACCGCAATGTTCTGGCATCAATTGCTTTTTCTCTTCTTCGGAAAGGACATGGCGCCAGAAAAAATGGGCTTCAGGGACGCTTTTTTCCGCTCCGCCTGTAAAGCGTTTTGCAACAAAATCAAGACTTAACTTTTTATAGGAAATAGGTAGATGATCGGCTGCCGCTTTAATAGCCTTTCTTAAAAAAGCAGTTGTGTATTTAAGGTAAAGTTTGCGTATCTTATACGCCCTGTGCGTTTCATATGCGTTAAAAACTTCATCCCCCCCCTCTCCGGACAGGAGAACTGAGACATGCTTACTCGCTTCTTTAGCTAAAATAAAGGAAGGTATTGCTGCGCCGTCTCCGCTTGGTTCGTCCATATACGCCATATGCGAAATAAGGCTGTCTAATACATCCTGCGGCCTAACCGTAATTTCATGATGAATAGGCTTTGCAAAATCAACCATTATCCTTTGATAATAGGATTCATCAAAACTCGACTCATCCATTTTAATAGAATATGTATGTATATCGCGGCTTCTGCCTAGTTCTTTTATCAAGGCCAAAAGAGTGCTGGTATCTACTCCTCCCGACAATGTCAAACCCAATGGCGCATCCGATATCAGATTTCTACGCACAGAGTCTAGCAGCACTTTATGTAACTCAGAGGCGATGATATCCTCGGAGGAAACGCGATCTTGTATATAATTAATCCTGTAATACTCTCTTTCCTGGAAGGAGCCTTTGGTAAGATCTATTTCAAAGAGGTGTCCGTTTTCCATTTCCTGGATATCCTTGAAAGGCGTGAGTTTACCGGGTATATATGCTAAAGAGAAAAAATGATATATGGCCTCATAGTCTATTTTATTCTCAAAACAAGCAAGGCCGAGAAATGCTTTTATCTCAGAGGAAAAATAAAATCTGCCTTGTTTAATCATGTAAAAAAGAGGCCTTATGCCGTAAAAATCCCTCACGATATAGACCTTGCGTAAATTACTATCATATAGACAAAAGGCAAACATCCCGGAAAGATGGTTCAGGAATTCTATGCCCAGCTCTTCATATAAATGTATTAAAACCTCACTGTCAGAAACAGAGCGAAATACGTGTTTCTGCTCGAGACGGAACTTTTGTTTCAATTCAAGGAAATTGGTTACTTCCCCGTTATAGCTCATCCAGATACTCTGATCTTCATTAGACATCGGCAGACGCGCATTCTCAGATAAGTCAATAATCTTTAGCCTTGTATTACCTAAAACACATCTCTTATCGTGAAAGATATCGCAGCTATCCGGACCTCTATGCTTAAGAATATCCAGCATCTCTTTTGTTTCTTTAATATCCCTGTCGTTCACGGGGGTTTCCAGGGTTATCAGGCCGGCAATTCCGCACATATCTTTAATTATTCTCCTTGGGGGTAAGGGCTTTTTCTGTTCTCGGGTTTATATAAAGACGGTATACGTAAATTTATATTTGTAGTGTCTGTGCTACCGATATCAATAGTTAAGTCCTGGGAATCAGAGCGCAGGCGCGAAGGTTCTTGCGGTAACCAGGCAGACGCCTTTATTATTGCTTCGCCAAAATTAATCGGCGCAGGAATAGTGTATTCCTGGGTTCCGTAAAGAGTAACGGACGCTATATCCGCAGGCCCTATAGAGTAATAGCCCTTGCTGCGTAACGATACCCTTACTAACTCTCCTTTCTGTCCTTCAAAGATAATTTTGCCAGAAATCTTTACAGCCTGACCTTGGTAGGTATCCATTAGTGGTTCCTTAAAATGAGGGGCGAAATATACTTCGGCTACCTTATTAATAATAGGGGCACTGTCTACTAATTGCTGATTTGAGTTTAAAAGTTTTATACCCTTAGGTATATATTGGGATAGAAACTCCTCTTTTATTACTTCTTTATTCTTTATGCGTTTATAAAACTGGGAGTGGGCTATTTTTATCCCTGAAGGGATAACCAGGGCTAACGATAAAATAACCAAGACTGCTCCTTTATATTTTTTTAAAGAGAGGCTGGAAACAGCGCTTACCAAGAAATAGGCCCCAATTATTGCCAAAGAAGGCAGGAGCGGAAGAACGTAATAGGGGGTGAGGTTATTTAGGATGCCCAGGCATGAATAGAAAATAAGAACATACCATATCAGCAGGGTAGTTGCTTTGGTTCTTTTAAATATGCAATAAAACAACCCGCAAATAAAAACAGCAAAAAAGGCAGCTCCAGCTCCTTGGTATATAATTGGCAGGTAATCCGACCAGCAGTTATTTCTGGGGATTATTCCGGGAGGCCAACCAACCATTAACGCAAAACCATAGTGTTTTAAGTTAGTAACTATTTTTTCTAAGTCTTTAAAGGCCAAAGGATACCCGCTTAAGAAACCGATAACAATAAAAGAGACCCCCAAGATAATCTTTTTTATTTCCAGCCTATCAAGAGACTCTCTCCACTTATTAAATCTTAACGCGTGCGCCAGAAACAAGGGCAGCACCCCGAAGAAAGAAGTGTATTTAACGGCCCCCCCGTAACCGATGAAAAATCCTGCCAATAAGTAGTATTTTAATTTGCCTGTGAATAATATATGCATTAAAAAAAGGAGGGATAAAGACATGAAAAATACCACCAGGACCATGTAGTGCACGTAACGGCTATTCTCTATGTGCAGGAACATAAATGTCAAAAACAGGGCTCCTATAAGCCCGCTCTCTTCATTTTTTATTTTTTTACCTATAAGATAAACTACGTAGACTGTCGCTACCCCGAATATTACACTCACCAATCTTCCTACAAGAAGAAACATCCATATATCGGTAATCCTCCCTGCGTCAAAATCAGCAAGCGCAGGAAAATACCCGAAAATATACCCCAGGCTGAAAAATAAGAATTCAGAGAGAAAAAGGATTAGATTCTGTAAGGGCAGGTTACAAAATGTAATAGAGAGCACAGAGGCAGGGCAAATCAGATTTCTAGACCATACCAGACTCATTTCATCCGGCAAATGAGGCGGCTGAGAATAGATATTATACGACCTAAGGGCTGCTGCTGCCAAGATAATAAGAAGCAGCATTACTTTTTTAATTCTGGCGTTAAACATTTTAATTATTCAGTATCCATTCCTTAATGAATTTTATTAACGCTACGGCGATTGTCCTGCTGATTTTGATATCCTTGCCTAACATTTTGAATAATTTTGTTAAATATCTCGGCCTACAGTAAAACATCAGGTAGCAGATCATCCTTTGTCTCTTTATCTCTTTAGCAGAGAGTCCATCCGCGCTGGGGAATGCCAGGCTCGGTTCGAATAATTCCCAGCTATCTTCTCTTATATTGTTCTTCTCTATCGCTAGTTTATACAGTCCAGTGCCTGGATAAGGCACGGCGCAGTTAAATTGCACAAAATCAGGATTAATCTTGACTAACAAATCTAATGTCCTTTTTATTGTGTTCCTGGTCTCTCCCGGCAACCCTAGAATTACCTGTGCCAGCGTCCTTATGCCTGTTTTATGAGTCCAATAAAAAGATTTTTCTATCTGTGCTATGGTAATATTTTTCTTGGCTCTGTCTAAAATATCCTGGCTGCCAGATTCTACGCCATAAGATAAGCCGTAACAGCCGGCTTTCTTCATTAAGGAAAGCAGCGGATAATCAACCGTATCGACTCGCGAATTAGCCATCCAGCTTATATTGAGCTTCTTCTCTATTAAGCCTTCGCAGAATTGAACAACAAAATCTCTTTTTAGCGTAAAGTTGTCGGAAAGGATGGCAATATTTTTAATATCCAATTTTCTTACTACTTCTTCGACTTCAGATATAATGTTTCCGATATTTCTTAATCTTAGTTGTTTTCCGTAATAATTTTTTACCTGGCAAAATACGCAGTCATGCCAACAGCCCCTTGAAGGTATGATGAAGGTATACGGCCGCAGGTTCATCGGTAGACAATACCTTTTTATATTAAGCATCTCCCTGGCGGGAAACGGCAGGAGATCCAGGTTTTCAATAAGCGGCCTGTCAGGATTATGCAAAACCTTACCTGTGTGTTTGTAGGATAAGCCATTGATGCTACCTAGGCCGCGCTTGTTAAATAAGGCCTTGGCTAATTCTAAGCTTGTCATTTCCGGCTCACCCCTAATTACCGAATCAATCTTAGGATCCGCCAGTGCCTTATCAGGAAAAATTGTTGTGTGCATGCCGGTTACCGAAACATGCGTATCAATTCTATCTTTAATTAAATTAATGACTTTAATATCGTTTGAAAAGGTTGGTGTTGATACTGCCGTTATTACTAAATGGGGGGCAATATCTTCCAGCTTACCCAGAAGATAACCGATACTGCCGTTTTCTTCCGCCATGCAATCAATCACCTGAACTGAAAATCCTTCCTTACTGAGTAAAGATGCAATATAAATTAAGGACATGGGGATCATCAGGTACCCAAAAGAAGAGACTCTCTGCTGGCACCTTCCTTCCCGGTTAAACAAAACAGACTTTAGGTGCGGCGGATTAACCAAGACAATTTTGAACATCTCTTATGTAATCAATTATAATACGCGCGGCTTAACGCACAGAACTAGATCCGGGGGGCACAATCAAATCCACCCCTGCCCTGTCAAATTTAGTTATCGTAAGCGGGGTATCCGAAGAACTGTATTCCGGAGATGGAGAATCCGCTGATTTCCAGTAAGCCGCTCTTAATATAACCTCTCCGCAATCAACAGGTACAAGCAAAAAATAGGCGCCTGGTTTACGCATCTGGATAGATGCGATGTCAGGAGGACCTGCGGGGTAGTAATTCTTACTGCGCACTGAAATTCTTATTATCCCTTTTTCATAATAAGGAAAGATCACTTCTCCGGATATTCTTATGGTAGGACCTTTATAAGTATTCATTGCAGGCTCTTTAAAATCCGGAGTAAAAAAACCGTAGCCTATCTTTTGCAGGATCGGTCTGTCATCTATAAGGTTACGGTCACTGTCTAAGAGGGGCGTATCGGCGGGTAACTTACGGGCAACCCAGTTTTCAACAACTATCCTAATATCTATAACTCTCTCGAACAGGTCAGACTTTACTATATTCAGAAACGAAGATATAACAATGGCCAGAGAAGAAATAAACAAAAGTTGCCTTTGTTTTATTAATGCAGCCGATTTCCTTCCAAACAACCAAACAATAAAACATGCGGACAGTAATGCCATAAATGGCAAAATCGGAGTTATCCATTCCGGATGAACCTCAGCAGCCCTGCCATAGCAGAGATACAGCGAGACTGGCAGGCTTATTAATAATATGCCCTTTTTATTAGTAGCGCAGATTATTGCCCCTAATAAAGCTGTTATTGAAAACAATACATCGTGTTTTAAGAGCATAACCGCGTAACTTACATAGCCGTTAATATTGCCCCCGGTACCTAGTTGTACCAGCCTTGCATGGCTTAGCCTTGTTAAATTCCAATGCAATTTCTCAATAAATACACCGAATTCCCATACATAATAAGGGTTCCAGACGCTAAACGCTAAAAGCGCTGCCAGCAAACTTAGCCCGAGCTTTTTGCTGGCAATGCGTCTCAGGAAACCCGCGGAATCGCTTCTTAAGAAATGCGCCATAACTAAAGGGATTAACGCAAATATACCCTGGTAATGCAGGGCGGTTCCTGTCCCAATTATCAGGCCAGTTAATATATAATTTCTTTTTTTAGCGTATAAAAAAACGTCCAGCGTAAATAAGAAAGCCAGCATTATAAAAAAGTTAGCCGGAATATTATAATAAAGGAATCTGGATTCTCTAAAGTATAAGTAATTAAACCCTAAAAAAAACGCCGCAGCCATACCCATATCGCTATCTTTAAGTTTCTTTCCTATCTTATAAACGAGATATATCGTAGCGATGCTAAAGCCGATAACAACAAGTCTGCCCAAACATAGAAAAAGAAGTAAATTGTTCAAACGCAGGGTATCAAATCCTATTATTGAATTAAATAAGCCCAGAAAATAACCGCAAGAAAACAACAGCCATTCAACAAGGAAAAGTATTATTTGAAATAGGTTAGGATAAAAAACGTAAGTATCTAAAAAGGTGGGGATGTAGGTAAGACTCCTGTTCCAAACCCATATGGTTTCTGAGAGCAATCTTGGCTGTTGGGCGCAAATATTATAAAGCCTTAAGAATAAGATGATTGCCAGGCCTAATAATAAAAGTACCCTTCGGAGTTTCAATATCTTAACGGATTATTATGCTGTTGTTAATCGGGTATCATTCAATAACAATGTCTACCCCTTCTATATCGAAGTTGCCTATATCCACAGGATTATTCTTATAACTTGCAGAAACCACCCCCGGCATATCTCCGTAGCAATCTTTATCCGGATAGTTTAACGCATGGATATATACGCGCCCTATACCCGCCGGGACCTTTATATCATAATCTCCTGTCCGAGGGATAAATTTTTGGGCAATATCCGGAGGTAAAAATACCTTTTTGTAATTCTGAGGAGTCTCTACGGCAATGCTGATAAAACCTCTTGTATAATTAGCCTGGCTGACCTTGCCTGATATCTTCACGGTCTTTCCGGCATAATCATCCATCAATACTTTTCTTTTCTTCAGATAAATATCCGTATAAATTGTTTCTTTTTTAGGATCAACTGTTATGAAATCCGAGATAAAATAAGCAACCGAATGATTTTTGTCCCTGCCCTTAACAATGTTACCTCTGGCACAGATATAAAATCCTGCTATATCTTTAGGGATATAAATACTGTAAGCTCCCGGGATTCGCTTAACCACAAGCGGCCTGTTCCCCGGAACAGGAGTGCCTCTTGTTAAATCCCTGCGCCAGTATATTATGATGTCTTCTTTCTTATAGACATCATAATATACCCTGCCCTGAACCTTAATCATACCTGACCTTGTGCCTGAAGAATATAACACCTGCCTTATGGTCTTTATTAAAGTTAAAGAGAATACGGCAAAAAGAATAATAAAAACAGCCCATAAAAAAGTTTTTACCTTAATCTTCATACCACCTGGGTTTCTTCAGCCGCATAAATCCAGTAACACCTTCGAATTTCTTCTTGCCTAAAATAGCCTCTTTTATCTCTGAATAGATCATCCTGAGGGTATTTATAAAAAACCACCAGTAAAGATTCCGTTTGTGTCTATACGGAGAAAATAATCCTCTTATCAACCAGTGCGGCCGGTAAAGCACGTACCTCTTGTTAAGCTCCATATTCAATTTAGCCAACGCATCTATAGATAGCCCGGTGCTAGAGCGTAACAAAGGAGTAGCCCAATCATATTTTGTAAAATCTTTTTCTAACAATCGCTCCCTGTTCTCTTGATAAAGATATGTCCCGGGCACAGGGGCGATAGGGTGAAAGGCCGGGTAGTCTATATCTATTTCTACTGCGTATTTTACTAAATCCAGCATCGAGGCCCTGGTGTCGAAAGGAAGGCAGGTAACAAAAGTCCCCTGCCTGAAAACCTGAGGGTATTTATTTTTAAATATATGGAATACGTCTTTTACCAGTTCGCGGGTATAAACAGATTTTTTAATTTTCTTGAGATCCTCCGAGCAGCCCCTTTCCACTCCTATCAAAGGATGAACCAGTCCGGCACGTACCATCTTTTCTAAGACCCCTAAACGCTCATCGCGCAAAAGATAATCCGCCCTTAAAAATGCCCACCAATGTAAATCTTTATAGTTTCTCTTAAGCAGCCCTTCGCAAAACCTATCCGTCCAATCTGAGACTACATTAAAAGTGGGGTCGGCCCAGATTATATAACGCCTGTTGTATCTGCGGTAAATAATATCTACTTCCTCCAGCATCCTTTCTACGCTTTTGCTTCTATACCTGGGCATTACTTCCAGTTCACCATTTTCTATATCTGTGCTAATGTGTTTCCCCCAAAAAGTCCAGAGAGAGCAGAAATTACATTTATCTATGCACCCCCTTGAATGCTCCAGGGTGGCGCTTTGAGGCCAAAGATAACCAAAAGGAGAATACTTGCCCATAGGCATAAGGTCGTAAGCAGGCAGGGGAAGCCTGTCTAAGTCTTCAATCATATTGCGCAGAGGAGTCTTGTTTATGCCGTAGCCCTTCCTATACGCTATGCCTTCTACTGCGGATAATTCTCTCTTGTTTATAATGACATCTACCAATTCTACTATCGTTTCTTCTCCTTCGAACCTCACGATAATATCGATTGGGAATTTGGTTAAACTGTGTTCTACCATCCAAGAAAAGAAATGACCTCCGGCAATTGTAATAACTTCCGGGTTTATCTCCTTGGCCAGTGCAAACAAGCGTACGGCTTCCTGATGATACAGGGCCTCCTCTCCTGCTCCCACGATATCAGGGTTTTCTTCTTGCAGGATCCTTCTTAAACTCCGCCAGCCTATCTTAAGGGGCGGGCAATCTATTATCTTTACCTGGATATCGGGAAGATGCTTTCTTATCGCCGCTGCGATGCAGGGCAAACCTAAAGGAAGGAGGAAGTTGTCAGATTCGTTGATAAAAGGCCACAGGCACCTGGGTGGCCGCACTAAAAGTATTTTTTTCATTGTTTATTGGTCTCTTTAAAGATACTATTTTCTCATTAAAAATCCTAATATCAATACGCCGCAAATCGCTTCCCATATCTCATAAAAACCTAGTTTTGTCTGGCCTCCCTTGCGTTCGATAAAAACAATCGGAATCTCTTCGAAGGTGTAGCCACAGCGCAGGCAATGCGCAAGCACCTCCACTTGGAAGAAATAACCGCTAGATTTAAGTGTTTCCGGCTTTAGATCGGCCAGGACTTCCCGCCTGAAACAACGGAAACCGCTCGTGCAATCCCTGACTTTTAGTCTTAACCAGAAATGGACAAAAAGATTGGCCGCATAACTGAATATTCTCCTGCTAAGCTTCCAATCCGCTATCCTGCCTCCGGAAATGTATCTAGAGCCTATGCTGATATGTTTATCCTTTGTCGCACTAACCAGTTCCTTAAGATACCCGGGGTCATGAGAAAAGTCAGCATCCATCTGTATAATTCTCTCATAAGGCGGATTTTGCGACAAGGCATACCTGAAGCCTTCCGTGTAAGCTCCCCCCAGACCGGTTTTTATTTTACGGTGCAATACTTTTATCCTGGGGTGAGTACCGGAGAATAACTCTGCCGCCCTGCCTGTCCCATCGGGAGAATTGTCATCTACAACAAGAATATCTAATTCCGGATAAGAACAGGAGATCTCGGAAAGTAACTTTTCGATATGCGTAATTTCATTATAGGTAGGGATAATAACTATGTTTTTCATTATGTTTACATCTAGCCTAGAACGGCCCCTTGAATCTATTATCATATGACCTGCGTTTCATAAGTAACCTGCGGTTGCATGAATTAATCTTATTTTTACCATACACCAGTTCCCTCGCCGCCTGAATAATTTCATCTGCTCCAGGATAATAGATACGCTCTAGGTAAATGCTGGTCGGGGTAGGCGCCTCCGGCAGGCCTATCCTTCGAATGGGAGACTTTAGGTACTTGAAACCCGAGTCAGCTACCAGGGCAGATACCTCCGAACCAAAACCGCAAGTTTTCCAGCCGGTATCAGCAACGATCAATCTACCGGTTTTTCTTACCGACTCCAGGATAAGCCCTTCATCCAAGGGCTTAAGGCAACGCGGGTCAATAATTTCTACGTCTAGCTTGTCTTCCTTTTTGAGCGTTAAAGCAGCCCTCTGGGCCTCCCTGACCATAGCGGATAATGCCACAATCGTAACATCTTTACCCTTTTTGACAACCCTTGCCTCACCAAGGGCAATCTTATAATAACCAGAGGGGACTAATCCGCTAAGATCATAAAGAGAGCGGTGCTCTATGAAAATAACCGGGTTTTTATCTTCTATGCTGGAGATAAGTAAGCCCTTGGCATCATAGGGACTGCCGGGCATAACTATTTTTAACCCCGGGATATGGGCAAATAAAGCCTGCAGGCTCTGGGAATGCTGCGCGCCTTGACCCCAGCCTCTGCCGACTATACCCCTGATAGTCAGCGGGATGCTCTTTCTACCGCCAAGCATATAATGCCATTTCGCCGCATGATTAATGATTTGGTCCATAGCCAAAAGGGCAAAATCTATTCTTTGAAATATTATAACCGGATACATGCCGGTCAAGGCTGCTCCTATTGCAACCCCGGTCATGCCATTTTCAGCAATGGGCGTCTCCAGGATGCGACCATCACCAAACTTCTTAAGAAACCCGCTGGTAGTGCCGAATATTCCGTCAGGAGAAGTCACTCCGCAACCCATCAGAAAAACGCGCTTATCTTTAGACATAGAGCAGGCAAGCGCTTCCTTAATCGCTTCTTTAAAAGTAATATTCCTAAGTGACATATGGTTCCTCTGTGTGTTATCCCTCAGGTTCTATACACATCCCTGAGGAGTTCCGTATAATGCGGCGCTGGGCTTATTTTTGCAAAAGAAACAGCCTCCTGAATCTCACTATCAATTTTCTCCGACATCTTGAGTAAATCTGATTTCTTAAGAATTCTTTTCCTAAACAATACTTCTTTAAGCGCCTTAATAGGACAGTTTTTCATGCCCTCAGTTAATTCCTTCTTGGTCCGATACCCCAGCCTATAATCATAGTTTACTCCGACATGGCCCATCCAACGATAAGTCATGCATTCTATCAAAACCGGCCCTTGGCCTTTGCGCGCAGAATGAACCGCCTTACTACACGACTTGAAAACTTCCTGGACATCGTTTCCGTTTATGCGCATTCCGGCAACCCCAAAAACCCTGGCCTTTTGGAATATATTGTCTTTTGCCTGTCTTGAGGACTGATGGGCATGGGTTGCATAAGAGTTATTTTCGCAGATAAAGACTACGGGGAGTTTTCTCAAAGCAGCGAAATTAAGGCTCTCGTAAAACACCCCTTCATCCGTTGCGCCGTCGCCAAAATCTACTACGGTCACGATGTTTTTACCCTGCATAAGCGAAGACAGCGCCGTTCCTACGGCGATAGGTATTGTTCCCGCCACTATGGCCGAGCTGCCTAAAATTCCTACTTCCGGGGCGGAAAAATGCTGAGACCCGCCTTTGCCCTGCGAACAGCCGTTAAGCTTTCCGTATAATTCAGAGATGAATGCCTTCAAATCGCCCCCCCTCGCGACATAATAGCCGTGAGACCTATGAGAGCAAAAAACTAAGTCTTCTGTATTTAAGCTTTTGCAAAGGCCGGCAGGGATTGCTTCCTGACCGATACAAAGATGAACGGGGCACTTCATTTCTTGGGCAGGATAAAGCCTGACAATAGCCTCTTCTACCCTTCTGATTTTGAGCATTGCAAAAAGCAGGTCTTTGAGCGTTTGTACGGACATATTCTTATATCTAGCTAGATTCTCAAGAATTATTTCCTTGTTATATTAAAGTCATTTTCATCTATAGTCCATTTTGCCTCTTCGGGAGAAAATGCAAAATAATTGATCTCTTTATCGTTAAACATCCACTGGTATGTGCCCTCCATATAACGCGAGCCCATATAATCATTCCAGCACAAAGAAGAGAGTTTCTTTGTGATGCCGTCATCTATGTAAATCTTATGTTCGGAATTTATGCTACCGTTTTTTATGCCCTGCTTAATGTTGTAGGTCATTTTTTTTAAGGGTGCCAAACGGGAACTTACAAACGAGACCCCTCCCACAGAAAAATATATATTGACTGCTAAAACTATGCATAATACCGAATAGGTAACCCTTCTTCTTCTTTTGGACGAGCCGATAAAATCGCTTGTTATTAATAAAGTTATTAGAATAACAAATGCGTTTACAATATATTGATATCTGAATTGTTGCAGGGCATATTCCGTTTCATTAACTATAAGCCTCAGGCGAAGCAATATAAAAAGCTCAGAAAATAATAAAAGGGATAAGAAAAACAATGCCTTTATCAGCTCATATCTTCTGCGCCTGAGGAGGTACACCAATATGGCTGAAGCTACGACAAGAAAAAAAGTGCCGCCGATGTAGACAATTTTTTCAATCTCAGGCTCATAAAAAACAAGCAGACCGCCCAGTTCAATATTTTCGAGAATTTTCACCGGACAAGCGAGAAAAGGAGCTATGTTAATTAAGATCCCATTATATAGAATATTAAAGAATACCGAGAAAAATGCCAGAACATGCTTATGCACCGAGAAAACATCCACTAACGGAATGAGAAGCGGGAAACCATAGGTCTTAAGTGCCCTAGTAGCGAAGAAAAAGGCTATATACAGGAGGTACACCGCTGCTATAACCGAAAGATAAGAAATCCTCTTCTTTGCCCGGGATACCTTTATACCCCCCGGCCTATTCAGGTAAGATAAGTTTATGATCGCCAGCGGCCAAAGTACGACAGTTAAATAACAAAGCATTGCTGATAAAAAAGATACAGTTGCTAAAACCAGATTCAAGATCCCCCCTGTCTTTAGAAAATTAAGATAGAGCAGGAACCCGGCAAGAAACAGACAGAAGGCAAGAATAATATTGGTATGGTAGCTCCAAATAATTACATCGAAATGCGAAAAAAGAAAGGTAAAGACACTTATAAACATAAGGATTAATAGCCTGTCTTCACAGAAAACCCTGGCTAATCTATAGAGTAATACCAGGCTCACGCAATATAATATAAAGTGTATGGCATGAAAATATAAGTGATTGGAGCCAAAGATAATATACTCGGCATAAATTATTAAATGCGCAAGCGGATAAAAGTTTACCTGGTGCAATGGGTCATAGTTTAATATATGCAGCCACTTCATTTCTCCGGGCATGACGTTGATATGATGGAAGAAAAAAAACAGTGACCAATAATCGCTTCGGGGAGGATCGAAAAAAGAATATAGATAAATAGCTGTCAAAAAAACAAAAAGGAAAAAGAAGTATGTAATAACAAATTTTTCCTTTATTATTCTCAATAGAATCATTTAAATAATATTTTTATATAACTGTATATTTTATTTCTTTAATCTTTACAATTAAGGCCTGGATCCCGCACAAAGCCCCCAGCCACAGATAAGCCCTGTCGTATAACG
>CAYOMI010000019.1:0-15699 GCA_964405005.1 uncultured Planctomycetales bacterium
GTAGTATACTATTACTAGCTATAACCTAAAAATTATAAATAAAATTTTACATGTAAAATTTTATAAGTTAATTTGGTTAATGTCAAGTATAAAATGCTAGCTAGAAGAATAAGAGAATTGAGAAATAAAAAAGATTTGTCTCAAGAGAAATTGGCTCGTTTAGCAGACGTTTCCTATAATACAATTGTTAAAATTGAATCCGGGGAATCAAAAAATCCTACAATTAAAACTATGGCTGGGATAGCTAAGGCATTGGGAATTTCCCTAGACGAATTGATAAAATATACTTGACAAAGTTAAAATAGTGTGTTATATTTTAGGTGAAATAAAGCACAGAGTTTGTGCTTGAGGGAAAGAACAATGTAGCGTTCTGAAAAAGAACGCTTTTTTATTTTACGATACTTTCCTTTCAAAGTCAGAAAGCCGGATAACGACGTCCTTTTTAGCAAGGTCTGCTAATTAGGACGTTTTTTTTCGCCACAATGCTTGGCGAATCCGCCAAGTTTTATGGCGGAATTTTTAGGACGAAGGCGTTCTTATATGTCCAATTAGGGACTAAAAGAACGCCTTTTTATTTTTTATCCCTCCAGGTAAGAAAGAGGTAGCGATGGAGAGCATGCCTTTTGAGGAGCAGATAAAGGCTTTGTCGAAAATAAGTAAAGCCATAGCTTCAGATTTATACTTGGAAGATATTCTTCGTCTTGTAGTTACAGTGACCGCAGAGGTAATGGGCTCGAATATTTGTTCATTAATGCTCATTGATGAGAAAAATAATGAGCTTGTAATCAGAGCGACTCAAAGCATGAGCGAAGAATATAATAAGAAACCTCCTTTAAAGGTTGGAGAGGGAATCGCCGGCAAGGTTGCTAAAGAAAATAAACCCTTGGCTGTTAAAGATGTTACGAAGGAGAAGGAATATAAATACAAGAATATTGCAGAAAAAGAGGGTCTCTGTTCACTTTTGTGCGTTCCTTTAACAGTAAAAAGCAAAGTTATTGGAGTAATCAATTGTTACACTTCTACGCCGCACGATTTTACGGAAACCGAAATTGAAGTTTTAACATCTATTGCTAACCAGGCAGCCGTGGCGATTGAAAATACAGAGTTAATGGTAAAGAGTAGGGTAATTCAGGAAGAATTAGAAACTCGTAAAATAGTTGAACGCGCTAAAGGGATTTTGATGAGAGAAGAACAGCTCACAGAAGAAGAGGCTTATCTAAGGATTAGAAAATGTAGTATGGATCATCGTAAGACCATGCGCGAAGTTGCAGAAGCAATTATTTTATCAACGGAGATTAAGGAAAAAATAAGGTGAGGCTCTTAGGGGTTAGTGGCACAGGCACAAAGCAGTGTGAGATGAAGACGACGGTGTTTATTGTTTATAAAGAATAGGTTAAAAAGCAATTAAAAAAGGAGGAAATGATGTCTTTTAGTAAACCAAATGCAAGTCCGGCAACGAACACTAAAAATAGGGTGAATCCATCTCCTTGTTCGGGAATCTGTGTGGTATGTTTGGATGGTTGTATAGGTTTTTGTGAAGTGGCAAAATCAGCGATTAGAGGTCGGGAGCTTATCTATCCACAACCTTATGGAAAAGTAGTTGTTGGCTCTGAGAAAGATTATCCCATAGATTTTTCTCATTTCAATATTCAGGGAACATGTGTAGGTGCGGTGGGAGTAGAAGCAGATTCTGATAAAGCCACCTTTCCTGCTGTAGATGTATCTACGGAGGTCGGTGGAAAATATAAGATTAAATTAGACGTACCATTTTTTACCGGAGCCTTAGGCTCAACGGATGTAGCCAGAATCAACTGGGAAGAAAATGCCGTGGGTGCGGCTATCTGCGGGACAATAGTGGTGGTAGGAGAAAACGTTTGTGGTATGGACCATCAAGCGGAAATTAAAAATGGTAGAGTAGTGAAGTCTCCAGAGTTTGAACGCCGGATTAATAGTTACAAGAGATGGCATAACGGACACGGAACAATTGTCGTGCAATATAATGTGGAAGATGGAAGGCTGGGCGTTCCTGAGTATGCCTTGGAATTAGGCGTGGAGGCCATTGAGCCCAAATGGGGTCAGGGAGCAAAAGATATTGGCGGTGAAGTAAAATTACCTTCTCTTGAAAGGGCGCTAGAATTGAAGAAAAAGGGTTACATTGTTTATCCTGACCCTGAAGATCCCGTGGTACAGAAGGCCTACAAAGAAGGAGCGATTAAAGAATTTGAAAGACACTCGCGCTTGGGGATGGTAGAAGAGGAAGCGTTTTATAAAGAGGTAGCGCGCTTAAGAAAATTGGGATTTAAATACGTTACCTTAAAAACTGGAGCTTATCGGCCAGTAGATCTGGCAAGAGCAGTTAAGTATGCCTCCAATGCTAAGATTGACCTACTTACAGTAGATGGTGCAGGTGGCGGAACCGGAATGTCGCCTTGGCGAATGATGAATGAATGGGGTATACCGACCGTGGAACTGGAGTGTTTGCTTTATCAGATGTTAAAAAGAATCGAGGCACAAGGTCAATATATACCACCCGTAGCAATGGCTGGAGGCATGAGCCTAGAAGACCATATTTTTAAAGCCATAGCATTGGCTAGCCCTTTTGTTAAGGCGATATGTATGGGTAGGGCAACATTTGCGGCAGCCATGGCAGCCAAGACAGTCGGGAGACTAATCAAAGAAGGTAAGGTACCTGAAGAATATAAAAAATATGGTGATACAATAGAGCAGATTTTTGTGGCTGCGGAAAACTTGAAAGCAAAATACGGAAAAGATTTCAAAGATATTCCTATAGGCGCTATCGGAATGTACACTTATTACGATCGTTTAGCAACCGGCCTTAAACAACTCATGGCAGGAGAGAGAAAATTTGCTCTTAAACATATCACTAGAAACGATATCTTCGCTCTTACACGCGAAGCAGCTTGTATTTCCGGTATTCCTTATGTAATGGATTGCGATAAGGAAGAAGTAGAGGAGATTTTAGGTGACACACAAAATTTGCAGACAAATTTTGAGGATTCCTCGATAAGCACAGCTAAATCTTAAAGAAGATTTAACCAATTGTCCCTTTAGCAGCCCTTTTTAAAAAGAGGACTGATTTAAAAGGAGGATACTATGCAAAAGAAAGGATTATGTATTACCTGTATCAATGATAAAACTTGTACTTTTCCGAGAAAGTTTCCGGTTTGGCAATGCGAAGAATTTAGTGACTATGTCAGTGAGCCGACAAAGCATATAGATGTAAAAAAGAAAAAAATTAAAGTTACCAATGAAATCACAACTGAGGAATAGATAGTCACTCCAAAAATTTTATATGCTTTATAAGGTTAGATGAGGATTATTGAGTTACACAGAGGCGTTTAGGGGCCAGATTATCGGCACTAAACGCCTTTTTTATTTTTATGGCAAAATATATTTTTGTAACCGGAGGAGTGGTTTCTAGCTTAGGCAAAGGTATCACTTGTGCTGGTATAGGAAAAATATTGGAATCAAGGGGACTTAAGGTTGCTCTGATTAAATGTGATCCTTATATTAATGTTGACCCCGGCACGATGAATCCTTATCAGCATGGAGAAGTCTATGTTACCGATGACGGAGCAGAAACAGATTTAGACTTAGGTCATTATGAAAGGTTTACCCATGCCAAGACTACCAAATTTAATAATGTAACTACGGGTCAGGTTTACAATGCTGTAATTAGCAAGGAACGCCACGGCGATTACCTAGGCAAGACTATTCAGGTGATTCCTCATATCACCGATGAAATAAAAGAACGGGTAAAAAAAGTTGCCAATGTTTCGGGTGCGGATATTGTCATTGCAGAAATCGGCGGGACAGTCGGCGATATCGAAAGCCTCCCCTTTTTAGAGGCTGCCAGGCAATGTAGTCTTGATATGGGCAAAGAGAATGTTTTATATGTACATGTTACTCTGGTGCCTTATATAAAATGTGCAGAAGAGATAAAAACTAAGCCCACCCAACATAGCGTGGGTACTCTGCGGGAAATAGGAATTCAGCCGGATGTTTTAATTTGCCGGACTGAGAAAGCTCTCTCGAATGAATTGAAAGAAAAGATTTCTTTATTCTGCAATGTGCCTAAGGAAGCAGTAATTGAAGCAAAGGATGTGGGATCAATTTACCAAATCCCATTAGTTTTCAAAGGCCAAGTCTTAGATGAAATTATTTTAACTCACTTTAAACTAATCTCAAGATGTTGCGAACTAAAAGATTGGCAGAATTACGTTGTCGAAAGAGCAATTAATCCGAAAAATAAAGTAACGGTAGCAGTGGTCGGTAAATATATAACTTTACAAGATGCCTATAAATCTATTTACGAAGCGCTCATTCACGCCGGAATCGCTAATGATACTAAGGTGGAAGTTGAAAAAATAGATTCAGAAGATATTGAGAAACAAGGCGCAGAAAGACTCCTGAGTGGTATCTATGGAATTCTTGTTCCGGGTGGTTTTGGTTACCGGGGTATCGAAGGAAAAATCAAAGCTATTAGATTTGCCAGAGAAAAGAAGATTCCTTTTTTAGGACTATGTTTAGGAATGCAATGTGCGGTGATTGAGTTTGCCAGAAATTCTCTTGGCCTAAAAGAAGCAAATTCTACTGAGTTTAAGCCTAAAACAAAATATCCGGTGATTAGTCTCCTAGCAGAACAGCATAAAGTTAAAGATTTAGGTGGAACCATGCGTTTAGGGGCTTATCCTTGCAAAATCAAGAAGAATAGCTTAGCCTTTAAGGTCTTTGGAAAAACCTTAATCCAGGAGAGGCATAGGCATAGATACGAGTTCAATAATAAATATAAGAAATTGTTTGAAAAAAAAGGAATGGTCCTTTCTGGGATTTATCCCAGAAAGGATTTAGTTGAGATAATAGAGTTAAAGAACCACCCTTATTTTATTGCTGTGCAGTTTCACCCGGAATTTAAGTCCAAACCCGATAAGGCGCACCCCTTATTTAGAGATTTCATAAAGGCGGCGTTGGAAAAATAAAATAGAAAATAGTTATGGATGTAATTTTAGCTTTAGAAGACGGAACGATATTTAGAGGTGAATCCTTCGGCTCTAGTGGTGAGAGATACGGTGAAGTAGTTTTTAACACCAGTATGACTGGTTATCAGGAGATTCTTACAGATCCTTCTTATAAAGGTCAGATTGTGACTATGACCTATCCTTTGATTGGCAACTATGGGGTAAACTCAGAAGATGTAGAATCGCGCAAACCTTTTGTGGAAGGCTTTATGGTAAAAGAATGCAGTAAAATAGCCAGTAATTGGCGAGCACAAAAAACATTAGAGGCGTATCTCAAGGAAAATAATATTTTAGGTATCGAGGGAATAGATACACGCGCCCTTACTTTACATATCCGAGAAGCTGGAGCAATGAAAGCGGTTTTATCTACCGAAGACTTAAATGATAAGAGTTTAGTACAAAAGGCTAAAGATTCTCCGGGTTTAATTGGTCGAGACTTAGTGAAGGAAGTTACTAATAGAAAAAAATATATTTGGTCTAGAGTTGAAAAAGCAAGATTCAAGGTTGTCGTCTTAGATTGCGGAGTTAAATATAATATTTTAAGAGAACTCCTGAAACATAAATGTCAGGTTATAGTTGTGCCCGCAGATACGCAAGCTTGTGAGATTTTAGAGATGAAACCCGATGGTCTGCTACTTTCTAACGGCCCTGGAGACCCGGCGGCAGTGAGGTATGTTATTGAGACCACCAAAATTTTAATTAGTAAACTTCCTATCTTTGGTATTTGTTTAGGACATCAGATGTTAGGCTTGAGCCTAGGAGGGAAGACCTATAAACTTAAATTCGGTCATCACGGAGCTAATCATCCGGTAAAGGAGTTAAGAACTGGTAAAGTTTCGATTACCGTGCAGAATCACGGATTTTGCGTAGATATAAATTCGTTGCCTAAAAAAGATATTGAGATAACGCATATAAACTTGAATGACAATACGCTGGAAGGTATGCGACATAAAAAATTACCCATCTTTTCTGTGCAGTTTCACCCTGAGGCTTCAGGCGGTCCGCATGATGCCGAGTATTTATTTGATACCTTTATAGAGATGATGAAAAATGCCTAAACGAACAGATATAAAAAAGATTTTAATTATTGGCTCAGGGCCTATTGTCATCAGCCAGGCCTGTGAATTTGACTATTCCGGTACGCAAGCCTGTAAGGTTTTAAAGCAGGAAGGATATAAGGTAATACTGGTAAATTCAAATCCCGCCACAATTATGACTGATCCGGAGATGGCAGATAGTACATACATTGAACCGATAACTGTAGAAGCAATAACTAAAATTATTGCCAAAGAAAAACCACATGCGTTGTTGCCGACATTAGGAGGCCAGACTGCATTAAATACTGCGGTAGGATTAGCGGAAAGGGGCATATTAAAGAAATATAAGGTTGAGACTATCGGTGCAAATATCCAAGCTATTAAAAAAGGCGAGGATAGGCAGTTATTTAAAGAGGCAATGCAAAAAATTGGTTTGGATTTGCCTAAAAGTGATAAGGCCTACACCTTAAAAGAGGCCTTGGAAGTAGCCAAAAGAATAGGGTTTCCGGTAATCATCAGACCCAGTTTTACTTTAGGTGGGACAGGTGGGAGCGTGGCCTATAATATTGAGGAATTCAAAGAACTAGCAAAGCATGGCCTTGAATCCAGCATGATTAGCGAGATTCTTATTGAAGAGTCAGTTATCGGCTGGAAAGAATTTGAATTAGAGGTGATGCGGGATATAAAAGATAATGTAGTGATTATTTGTTCAATTGAAAATTTTGACCCGATGGGAATTCATACTGGCGATAGCATTACAGTTGCACCTATCCAAACATTAACGGATAAAGAATATCAAAAGATGAGAGATGCGGCAATTGCCTGTATCAGAGAAATTGGCGTAGAAACCGGCGGTTCTAATATTCAGTTTGCGGTACATCCTCAGACTGGAAGGATGGTTATTATTGAGATGAATCCTCGGGTTTCCAGAAGTTCTGCATTAGCTTCTAAGGCTACAGGTTTTCCTATTGCTAAGATTGCCGCTAAATTAGCCGTGGGCTACAGCTTAGATGAAATTCCCAATGATATTACCAAAAAGACACTCGCCTGTTTTGAGCCTACTATTGATTATTGTGTAGTTAAATTGCCCCGTTTTACCTTTGAGAAATTCGCATCAACAGATCCTACTTTAACCGTTTCAATGAAATCCGTAGGCGAAGTGATGGCTATAGGTAGAACTTTTAAAGAAGCCTTACAGAAGGCACTACGTTCATTGGAAATAGGTCTTGCTGGTTTGGATGATTTAAAACAAACACCTTCCGATGATGAGTTAAAAAAGAATTTAAGAACACCCTGTGCCTTAAAAGTGCTTTATATAAAACAGGCTATCAAAATAGGTAATACTATTGAAGAGATTCATAAATTGACCCAAATTGACCCTTGGTTTTTGGAAAATATTCGACAGATTGTGGAATTAGAAGGACAGATAAAGACAAAACTGAAAGTAAACCATGAAAAAAGTTCGGTTGATTTACTCTGGAGAGCAAAAGAATTCGGATTCTCAGATTTGCAACTCGCCCGCTTATTAAACCAAACCCAAGATACTATAAGAAAGTGGCGTACAGAGTTAGGGATAAAGCCAGATTATAAGCTGGTAGATACTTGTGCAGCAGAGTTTGAGGCTTTTACTCCTTATTATTATTCCACATACGAACAATAAATTCGGAGGGATTTATGTTGAGAGCAGAAATTTTTATCACTTTAAAGAGAACAGTTGCTGACCCTCAAGGCTTAACTGTTAAGCACGCCTTAGAATCATTAGGCTATAAAGACTTAACAGATGTGCGTATGGGCAAATTAGCGGTTGTTAAACTAAATTTGAAAGATAAGAAAAAGGCGCAACAGCAAATTGACCAGATGTGTAAAAGACTACTGGCAAACCCTATAATAGAAGATTACTGCTTTACTATAAAAAAGGAATAAATGAACCCCGCCCTTCCTGATAGGGCGGGGTTCTAGAGGAAGGAAGGACGGGGTGAAATTTGGAGTCGTAGTTTTTCCTGGTTCCAATTGCGACCAGGATTGTTTTTATGTAACGAAGGATGTTCTGCAGCAGTCTGTTGAGTATATCTGGCATAAGGATACCGATCTTGATAGGCTTGACTGTGTGATATTACCGGGTGGATTCAGCTACGGAGATTACCTGCGCACAGGTGCTATAGCAAGGTTTTCTCCAGTAATGAAGTCCATTGCCGACTTTGTAAAAAAGGGTGGCACCGTAATAGGTATTTGTAATGGCTTTCAAATACTCCTTGAAGCAGGGCTTTTGCCTGGGGTAATGCTTCGGAATAGAGATCTTCATTTTATCTGTAGGCATGTTTATATAAAGACAGAAAATAATCAAACAAGATTCACTAATTTGCTTAATACAGGCCAGATTTTAAAAATACCTATCGCGCACAACGAAGGAAATTATTATATTGATGCAACTGGTTTAGAAAAGCTGAAAGATGACAACCAAATAGTATTCCGTTATTGTTCTGTCACCGGAGAAGTTGATGACCGATTCAATCCCAATGGCGCATTAGATAATATCGCTGGGTTAATCAACAAAAAAGGGAATGTTCTAGGGATGATGCCGCATCCTGAGCGCAGTTCCGAAGAAGAACTTGGCTCTCAGGATGGTTATTTTATATTTAAGTCAATCGTTAACTGGTTGGAGAGGAAAAAAGCATGGTGAAGCCTGATGTATATCGTTCATTGGGTTTGAGTGATAAGGAATATCAGAACATCTTAAGGATTCTAAAGCGCAAGCCCTCTAATACAGAACTAGCGATGTTTTCTGTGGAATGGTCTGAACATTGTGGTTATCCGCGTTCGCGTAAATGGCTGAAACTCTTACCCAAGACAGGCAAATACAAAACGCTAATAGGAGAGGATTCTGGAGGGATTATTCTTGATGGCTTAGCCATAATTTTTAAGATGGAAAGTCACAACCATCCTTCACAGGTTGAGCCAAAGCAAGGAGCTGCTACAGGAGTAGGGGGAATTATCAGGGATATATTCACAGCAGGAGCTAGGCCCATAGCATTATTAGATTCCTTGCGTTTTGGGCCGCTTAGCGAGACGTATAATAAATACTTGTTCACTGGCGTTATAGATGGAATACAATTTTATGGAAATTGTGTAGGGATACCCACTGTCGGTGGTGAGATATACTTTGATGAAAGTTACAGTGGAAATTGTTTGGTTAACGTGGTGTGTATTGGTATCGCCAAGAAAGATAAATTAATGAGCGCGCGCGCTTTCGGCGTAGGAAATTCGATTATGTATGTGGGCTCAAGCACAGGAAGGGACGGAATCGGCGGTTGCAGTATCCTTGCTTCGCATGAATTTAAAGCAGGCGAAGAGAAAAGGCCGACAGTTCAAATAGGAGACCCCTTTACAGAGAAGTGCTTAATAGAAGCAACCTTAGAGGCTATTAATACAGGATATGTTGTAGGGATTAAAGATATGGGAGCAGCCGGTCTTACTTGCTCGACGAGCGAGATGGCCTCAGCTGGGAATTCAGGCATGGACGTAGAATTACAGGCTGTACCAAGACGAGAAGAGAATATGGAGCCCTGGGAAGTGATGATGTCTGAATCTCAGGAGAGGATGCTGATTTGCGTAAGAAAAGGGAAAGAAGAACAAATAAAGAAAATATTTTTGAAATGGGATCTCAATGCTTCAGTAATCGGTCGTGTTACTAATGATGGAATAGTGACAGTTAGAGATAATGACAAGATAGTAGCCCAGATAAAAGCGCATGCCTTAACCAAAGCTCCAATATATGAAATGCCTTATAGAAAGCCTAAGTATTTAAGAAAATTAAATAAACTTGCACTTAGCAAAATTCCTGAACCAAAAGATTATAATCAGGTTTTGTTGAAACTTTTGGTAGCACCATCTATTACCAATAAGAATTGGGTATACGAACAATACGACCATATGGTTCAGACGAACACCGTAGTATTGCCTGGTTCAGATGCGGCGGTCTTAAGATTAAAAGGAACAAAAAAAGGAATAGCCTTTACTACCGATTGCAATAGCCGTTATTGTTTTCTTGATTCTTACAGAGGGGCACAAATTGCAGTAGCAGAAGCAACCAGGAATCTTGTTTGTTCCGGAGCCCATCCTGCCGCAGTTACAGACTGTCTTAATTTTGGGAACCCGGAGAAACCAGAAAGTTTTTGGCAGTTTAAAAATTGTGTAGAGGGTATTGCCGATGCATGCAGGTCATTTAATATAGCCGTAGTAAGCGGAAACGTCTCTTTCTACAATGAAAACCCCAAGGGAGCTATCAATCCCACTCCCACCATAGGCATGATAGGTGTTATCAACAATATAAATAAAACCTGTTTGCAAAGCTTTAAGCAAGAAGATGACATCATAATCCTTTTAGGCTACTGTAGGGAAGAATTGGGCGCAAGCGAGTATTTGCAAGAGATTCATAATGTAACGAAAGGAAATGTACCGCAATTAGATCTAAAATTAGAACAGGCGGTTCAGAAAACAACCCTTAAAGTGATAGAGAAGGGTCTGGTGAATTCAGCTCATGATTGTTCTGAGGGAGGATTGGCGGTAGCCTTAGCCGAATGTTGCATTTCCAATAAAGATAATATGATAGGCGCTAACATCAATAAGCTAAATTATGATATGAGAGCGGATGCTTTAATTTTTGGCGAATCACAATCGCGGATTATACTTTCCTGCCCAGAGAATGCCGTAGAAAAAATCAGAAAAATTGCCTTAGAATTTAAAGCTCCCTTTTGCATTATTGGCAAAACCGGTGGTAGAGTTTTGAGAATTTTAAATGATACAGAAGAGTTGATTTTCTTGTCTTTAGAAGATTTAAATGAAGAGTGGCGCCAAGCGTTAAAGAAAAAAATCGAGGAATAACCCATGTGCGGAATATTTGGGATATATCCACATAAAGATGCAGCGCACCTGGCTTGTTTAGGTCTTTATGCGCTTCAGCATAGAGGAGAGGAATCAAGCGGAATCATCACCCGCAATGGTAAGAAAGTGTGCCTGCATAAAGCCTTAGGGTTGGTGAGCGATGTCTTTGATGAAAAAATTATTCGTTCGCTGCGCGGCGAACTTGCAGTAGGACACGTGCGTTATTCCACCACGGGTAGCAGTAACCTTAAGAATACCCAACCTTTTTACGTAAAATCAAAAATCGGTGATATTGCTATTGCCCATAACGGAAATCTTACTAATACGCTTGATCTTCATAAGGAACTAGAAAGCAACGGTGCTCTCTTTCAGACCAGCATGGATTCAGAAATTATTGCTCATCTGTTAGCGCATAGTCAGAAAAAGGATATAAAAGAGGCAATCATCTGGTCGCTTTCTAAAATAAAAGGGGCTTATTCTTTGGTACTAATGCTCAATGATATTCTAACTGGGGCAAGAGATACCCAAGGCTTTCGGCCACTCTGCTTAGGTAAGCTTGACGGTGCATATATTTTGGCTAGCGAAACCTGTGCTTTAGATTTAATTGGTGCTCAATATATAAGGGATATACAGCCCGGAGAAATTGTATTTATTCATAAAGATAAGATAGAGTCGGTTATGCCCTTTAAGAAGAGTCCTTGCGCCTTTTGTATTTTTGAATATATCTATTTTGCCAGACCAGATAGTAGTATTTTTGAACATAATGTTTATCTGGCTCGCAAAAGACTAGGTGCGCAATTAGCAACCGAATTTCCCGTGCAGGCGGATTTAGTAATGCCTATTCCTGATTCTGGCATGTTTGCGGCTTTGGGATTTTCTGAAGCCTCAAAGATTCCTTTTGAGTTTGGGATGATCCGCAATCATTATATCGGTAGGACGTTTATTCAGCCAACCCAAGTGCTGCGTGATTTTCGCGTGAGGATAAAACTTAATCCTTTAAAAGAAGTATTAGATGGTAAAAGAGTAATCATCGTTGAAGATTCCATTGTGCGCGGAACAACTAGTAGGATGCGCGTAAAGACCTTGCGCCAAGCCGGAGCAAAAGAGGTGCACATGCGCGTTAGCTGTCCACCGTTAAAATTCCCTTGTTTTTACGGCATAGATTTTCCTACTAAAAAAGAACTCGTTGCCTCAAAACACGATATTGTCTGGATCCGCGATTTTATTGGCGCGGATAGTTTGGAATACTTAAGCCTTGAAGGAATGTTAAGCTCTATACCTCTTCCTAAAGAAAATTTCTGTACCGCTTGTTTTACGGGCAAATACCCTATTAACCACGCCTGTCACTTTTCTAAAAACATTCTGGAAAAATAAAATCCCCGTTCAAATGCTTCCCGTATAGAAGGGTTTTTCGCTCAAAATTTTGTGGCAGAACTTTAAACTTCTTGAGGTTAAAATTTGGAGTGGTAAAATAAGGGCTTGGAGCTGATAAATATGGAGAAGAAAAAGACTATTAGAAACAAGGTTTATCCCTATCTAATAAGCGTAGGACTTGTTTTTATCATGACTTTGTTCGGTGAACTTGTTAAAAGAAGGCTTGAGCCGACAAATATTGTGATGTTTTATCTTCTTGCTGTAGTAATAGCTGCTATTCGGTGGGGGCAGGGTCCGGCCATTGTCACTTCTATACTAAGCGTTCTTGCCTTTGATTTCTTTCTAGTTCCTCCTTATCTGACATTAAGTGTTGCAGACCTTCAATATGTTTTTACTTTTATAGCGTTTTTGAGTGTTGGGATTGTGGTTAGCACGCTTGCTTCTAAAACAAGAGAACAGGTTATTCAGCGTCAGAAGGAAAAACTTCAGACCGCGCTTTTGAGTTCAATATCACATGATTTAAAAACTCCACTTTCTTCAGTTACAGGGTCTTTATCAGCCCTTCTTGATAATGATGCTGGTTTAGATGATGCAACCAGAAAGGAGCTTTTGGAAACAGCTTCTGCCGAATCCGATCGTCTCAATCGAATCGTTAGTAATCTTCTGGATATGACCAGAATGGAAGCAGGCGCATTAAAGATTAACCGTAAGGCTTGTGAATTAAGAGACGTATTAGGGGTGACTCTTGAACAATTGAAGGAAAAGATTGGTGCTAGGAATATACGAATAGATATTCCAAAGGATTTCCCTGAGGTGTCCATGGATTTTCTTTTTATGATGAAAGTCTTTTTCAATTTGATTGATAATTCCCTTAAATATTCACCTGCTGATACGCCAATTGATATAAAAGCAACTATGCTTAAAGATAAAGTAAGAATCGAAATTAAGGACCGTGGTATCGGAATTCCTCATGAAGACCTCAAGCGCATCTTTGAGAAATTTTATAGAGTCGCCAGACCCCAGCAGATTATGGGAACTGGATTAGGGCTTTCTATTTGTAAAGGAATTATTGAAGCTCACGGTGGTCAGATTTTAGCCCAAAATAATCCAGATAGAGGCGCAACTTTTATTATCACTATTCCTTTAAATTAATGCTTTAGATTATGACCGAGAAACAGACTTTAAGAATTCTGGTAGTGGATGATGAGAAAGCAATCATAAGCTTTTTAAGGGCGTCACTTTCCTCGCACGGTTACAATGTTTTTGAGTCTGCTAACGGCAAAGAGGCACTTGCAAAATCAGTATCAGCACATCCAGATGCTATTATACTTGACCTTGGTCTTCCCGATATGGATGGTCTGGAGGTGATTAAAGAAATCCGTAAAAGATCAAAGCTACCTATTATCATTTTGTCTGTAAGAGAAGAGGCGCTGGATAAAGTTGCTGCCCTTGACGCAGGCGCAGACGATTATCTTACAAAACCCTTCAGCACTAGAGAGCTTCTTGCGCGTCTTAGAGCTGTGATGCGCCGGCTGTTGCCTTCAGATAAAAGGGAAGTTATCAAAATGGGAAGACTTTCAATCGATATCGCAAATCATCAAGTCAAAGTGAATGAAAAGGAAGCTGATTTAACACCTACAGAATATGACATTCTGAAGCTCCTTATTCTAAACGCAGGGAAAGTCTTAACGCATCGACAGATTTTGCAGGCAGTTTGGAATAAATCTGAAGATTTGGAAGGCGTTTTGCATCTTTTAAGAGTTACAATCAGCAATTTACGCAGCAAAATAGAACCTAATCCTGACCGTCCAACCTACGTCCTAACGGAACCTGGCATTGGGTATCGGTTACGATTTTGACTTTTTATTGACTTGCCTTTTAATTTATTCAGGTTTAAATTAAATAAATAGGCATAGAGAGGAATGTAGCCAGAGAGAAACACTCTCTGGTTTTTATCTATATGGAGCAACGATGGGATTCAATTTCTTTTTTACAGAAATACTGGGAATAATTTGTGAAGTCATATATGCCTTGCTTATTATCTGTGTAGGGTTATTGATTTCATTATTGGTCTGCCATTAAGATGATACTAAAACCACAATTAAAAGATATAAAACATATTGGTTATTATCTAGGCAAGATTACTATTGGCGTAGGATTTACGATGTTTATACCATTTATTATAGGATTAATATTTAAAGAGACCAATCCGGCTTTGGATTTCTTGATTAGCGCAGAAATCGCCTTATTGTGCGGTTTAGTATTAACTTGGGTCTGCAAAGCTGAGCAAGATTTAAATTGGATGCAGGGTATGGTTATAGTTTCTTTATCTTGGTTAGTTGCGATGGCCTTGAATGCCATACCCTTATATTTAAGCGGTCACTATAAATCTTTTTTAGATTCCTGTTTTGAGACTATGTCTGGCCTTACCACTACCGGTCTTACACTGGTTCAAGACCTTGATCACTTATCATATACACATAATCTCTGGCGTCATTTAGGGCCGTTTATCGGAGGACAGGGTATATTAATTATTGCCCTTGCACTTTTTATGAAAGGCACTGCCGGCGGTTTTAAGATGTATGTAGGAGAAGCGCGCGACGAAAAAATATTTCCCAATGTCATCCATACCGCTCGTTTCATCTGGCTGATTAGCATTGTTTATCTGATTATAGGTACGCTGGCATTGGGAATTGTCGGTATACGTATCGGTTTAAAACCGCATAATGCCTTTTTTCATGGTGCCTGTGTCTTTATGGCTGGTTTTGATACTGCTGGTTTTGCCCCGCAATCGCAAAATATACTCTATTACCATAGCCAAATTTTTGAGATCGTTACGATTATAATTATAATCCTTGGGAGCCTTAATTTTAATCTGCATTATTAGCTTTGGAAAGGCAATCGTAAAGAGCTTTTTGAGAATATCGAAACCAGAACCTTTCTATTAAGTGTAATATTTACATTCTTTATTGTAACAATTGGTCTAAATAAATTAGGCGTTTATTCTAATGGCTTAATAATATTGCGTAAAGGTTTCTTTCAACTTATCTCAGGTCATACCACTACGGGTTATATGACTATTTATGCGCAACAGTTCATCAAAGAATGGGGAGATTTGGCTTTGACGGCTATTATTCTTGCGATGGCTCTAGGTGGTAGTGCGTGTTCTACGGCTGGTGGTATCAAAATGCTTCGAGTAGGAATTATTTTTAAGGCTTTGAAACAGGATATTAAAAGCTTGGCTCTTCCGGAGCATGCGATAGTAACCCAGAAATTCCATCATATAAAGACAGTATTTTTGGAAGACAGACAGGTGCGGGCAGTTCTATTGATTACTATGTCCTATATTACTATATACGTCTTAGGTG
>CAYOMI010000020.1:0-15601 GCA_964405005.1 uncultured Planctomycetales bacterium
AGATTAGCTTTCCTATCAATTAACCTACCACATTTTTATAGAGAGATATTTTATTACTTTACTTTATATGAATCCATTGCCACCGGGATAGAACAATTATATATAAAAGAAATTTATAATTTGACCCAAAATTTATTTATTAGATTTGAGATACAATTAGAAAATAAGAAAGGATTTAATTGGCAGGAATTCTTAAGGCTCTTAAAAGATTTATTCTTCAATAAAGGCGGCTATCTTTATCTGGGTGGCTTATTCAATGATAAAGATGATAAGATAGACCAGATATTAGAGCGCTTAGGAATTAAGGATGATTTAGAAGGCGATACCATTTATGGAAAGAATATAAAAAAATGGGCAAAAGAGCACTATTTATTTTTGGATTCACCGCCCTATTACGATGATTATGCTCAAAGAGAATTTGCTGAAATTTTAGATGTGGCAAGGAAATATTGGACACTTAAAGAAATAGAAGATTATATCCTTAATTATGCCCGCAGACTTGGCAAAGAAGAGACTACCCGAAATTGGATAGAGAGGTTAAAGAAGGCTGCCTTGCGACATCATGATAGACAGAAAGATTATCTTACGGGTAAAAAAGGTCCCCATATACTTAGGAAAAAGGATTCACCATTTGAATGGGCAGCCAAGGGTCGTTTCTTTTCCCAGATCCATCAGATGCGCCAAGGAAAACTTTTTAATACCATTGATATAACTAATATCAGATTAATAGACCTACCTTTTATACCTATAGATGAGAAGGGAAATATCTTATGGGATTTATTAGAGTGGGTAAAAACTAAAAACAGAGCTCCACCTGCTAACTACTATGACCCCCAGACAAAAAAGGTCTCTTTAAGAGAACTCTTAAAAACTTCATCCTCTCCGGTGGAACAACCATCTCTTTTTGAGAACTTATCCGATTTACAGCGTCCTTCAGAGCAAAATACCCTTTATCATCGTATCATAAATAACGTCAGGATAGTAATAGATTTAACTTATATTAAGGATAAAACCATAGATTTTAGCAAATTTAATGATAGCGAACTTATTGAATTTATAAAAAGTACTAACCTAACTTCTAAGATAGTTGTCTTCCCGGAAAAGAATTTGGTATACTTTGGCCCTGCCCATTTATCGTGGAATGATCAGGTTATTCAACATTACAATTTAAGAAATAACGAGCCTTGTATTTGCCTACTCTTTATTTACAGAACAATAGAGGGTAGAACCAAAACCTATGCTTCCTTTATGAGAGAGGAGATAAACCAGGAAAATATCAAACAAAGATGGCCAACACTTTTTGCTTCATTAAAGATTTTAGCCAGTTTAGGAATAGAATTCATCTGGCCGGAGTACCTTGAAGGAGATGCCTTCATTCCATATATCAGAGAATTTCAGTCCCTCTATAATAAGACTGACCACCGGCGCGGAGGTTTTGTGTATATGGGATGGCTCTTTAGGAAGAAGGAATCTAAGGAGGAAGAAAAAGAAAGTTTAATTGAGATGTTAGCAGGTCCTGTCTCTAAAAAATTAGAAGCCCTAAAGATTATTACAGAGAAAGGAATTACTGACCTTCAGATTATTCAAAAGATAAGAGATTGCTTAGCGGATGCTGATTGGGAAGTCCGTTCCCAAGCTAGTCGCACTTTAGGTAGATTAAAAGATAGAAAAAGTATTCCTGACATTGATAAGGCGTTATCTAAAGAAGTAAAGTCATCTTTCATACATCATGAAACCATCGCCTCTTTAGTCTGGGCTTTGGGTGAATTGCTAGATAAGTTTATAGGAGCAGAGGAGAAAGAGATTATTGATAATTTAACGGAGAGGTTTTTTAAAATGTTAAAGGATCCTAGTCTGATGACTAGTAGAGAGATAGAGTATGAGATAAAAGTAGCTTTAAAGAAGCTAGCCAGGGAACACCAGAAGATAAGAAGGGATTTATTAGATATTCTACAAGATGAGTCAGAGAAAGTGCCAATAAGAAGGATAGCAGCGGAACTTCTGGGAGATGTTGATGATCAGGAGGTCTTCGATGTCCTCCTAAAAATTAGAAATGATACAAGTCAGGATGATAGTCTAAGAAAGGTGGCTAACCATAGTTTAGTAAAGATGCCATCCCCTAAATTCCTTCGTAAAGGCAACGGCTTTATTATTAATAAAATTATGATTGGCATTGCGATAGGTATGGTAATAGCATTTTTTGTCCTAAAATTTGCTTCACTTACTTTTAACACCATCAGAAGCATTATGTTTTTAAAGGCAATAATAGCGTTGTCAGTTTTAAATATTATTATCTTAGCAAAAGCAGGATGGATATTGTTTAAAAAATCTCATTTTCAAGTTGCACTTAAGATATCAAAAGTCAAAGATATTTATTGGCTAAGCGGGCTAGTTATTGTTTTAGGGATGCCCCTGTTCTTTTTAGTCGCAGTTTTTGGATTATTTATACAGAATAAAATAACTATGATTATAGGTGCATCAACAATGATTCTTCTACATTTCCTCGGATACCTTATTCTGGCAACGGATAGCCTTAGAAAAAATAAAGAGAAGAAAGAATTCTTGATAGTGGGTGTTCCCAAAGAGATAAAACCGCAAGAAGGAAGAGTGGGGCTTACTCCTTATGGCGTGAAGGAGTTAGTCAAGAGAGGTATTAAAGTTGTAGTCCAAAGCCAGGCAGGAGATTTAAGTGGGTTTAGTAACGAAGATTATCGGAGAGTAGAAGCAGAAGTAGTAGAAACTGCTAAAGAGGTTTATCAGAAGGCCAAGATAATCAAAAAGGTAAAAGAGCCATTAGCCGAAGAATATGAATTGATAAGATCCGAGCATATAATCTTTACTTATTTACATTTAGCAGATAATCGCCAATTAACTGAATTCTTAATCAAATCGGGTTGTACTGCCATTGCTTATGAGACAGTGGTTAAGAATGGTAAGACCATCCTTTTAGAGCCAATGAGTCTGGTAGCAGGGGTATTAGGAGCGTATCAGGCAGGGTTTTATGTTACTGGAAAAATCATTCAGGAGGAGTTTGAGAGGATATTGGACAATCTAACTCTAGAAAGTTTCTTTGTTAGACCGCCATTTGACTTAAGTGAAAAGATAGCGGTGGTCTTAGGGGGTGGAGTAGTAGGAGAGAATTCTGCCCGTATGTTGGCAAAGATGCAAGCAGAGGTTTATCTTAGCGAGATAAATCCCGTAAGGATTGAAGAATTAAGGCAAAGGTTTTCTCAAGAAGGGCTAAATATCCGGGTAATTAATCCCAACCAAGATAAATTAGATTTTTATCTTAATATAGCAGATATTATAATCGGCGCAGTTTATATTTTGGGAAAACGCGCACCTATTCTGATAGATAAGCAGTTGCTTTTTGAAATTAGTAGAGATAAAAAGAAAGTAATTGTTGATATTGCCATTGACCAGGGTGGAAATATCTATGGTTCAAGACCGACCACTCATGCCAAGCCAGTTTATTTAGATGAATTTGGTAACCTGCGCTATTGCGTGGCGAATATGCCTGGTAGGGTTCCTCAGATTTCTTCTTCTTTATTAGAGAAGGCAACACTTCCCTATCTGATAGTTCTGACAGAGAAAGGAATGCAAGCAATGAGAGATCTTCCTGAGCTTAAGGAAGGTATAAATGTAATTAAAGGAAGGCTCACCCAGAAAGCAGTGGCAGAATCCTTAAATCTAACATATAGTCCTTTAGAAGAAGTAATGGATACCGAGAATCACCCTATAAGAGCCAGTTCCCTACTTAAAGAAGTAGGCAATTATCCTGATGAACCATATGTTGTGGCAAGACTTAAAAAGTTATATGAGATGCTCCTTCGTTTAGCCTATGTAAAATATCTAACTGATTCAGGAAAACTCACCGGTCCACCTCTAAGGGAGCAGATAGAGGAGGCCTTTACTAAATTAAGCGAAGAAGAAAAACAGATATACGCAAATTATGCGATAACTACCAATAAGAATTGGGACCAGATAAGAAAAGAAAAACTAAGCCAGATAAAGAAAATCCTCACTCATCTTGCCTACTCTCCCCAAGACATAAAATGGTGTCTCTTCCACATCGACCTGCATGAAAGACAAGCCAGCGAAGAGAAAGCAATTAAAGCCTTAGTAAACCGCCTAAGACTGGAATATAGAGCAGCATTAAGTAACTTTATGGTTTTGGTTACAGAATGGAACCTAAAGATTTATCAGTTATCATTTAAGCGAGTTGATTTAAAGAAGAAGGGGTTAAATCTTCAATCGATTTTTGAAGAATTAGACCAAACTTGCCAAAGGATAACAGAGGCTTTACCTAAATTCAAAGAAGCGCAGATTCCTGAGAATATAATCCAGCAGGTAGAACGCATCTGGCCTTACTTAGAAAGAAAAGATAACTGCGGTAGGCGTTTGCCCAATGAGACAGTGGCTAATGTCCTTTTAGTTTCTGCATTCTTAAGATTAGGAAAGGAAAGACAGAGATTTTTACAAAAACGCCTTGCTAGCGAAAAAGAAATTAGCCGTGTAATTATTAAACTAGATAAGTATCTGGTGCGTGAACAGGTTTATTTGGGAATATCTACCTGGCAGAGTGCAGTTTTAACTTATCGCTATATTCCTTATTCCACACTTTGGGAAGCATTTAGGGCAGTAGATCATCAGATTGATTCAGAACTTAAAGAGATAAACTGGATTTTACAATGTTTTAACTTACTTAGTGAGTTAATCAATTTATCTTTTGAGGATACCTCTCGTATAAACAAAGAGATTGATGATTTATTGGCGCAACTGAAAAAGATTAAAGTGGAAGAGAAAAAGTTAGCCAAGGTTGTGCTTGAGGCAAGCAAAGAACTCCTTGGTTTAGGTAGATTAAAGCAGATAAAAGGACTCCTGCATTTGAGCCAGCAATTATTTACTTTACGTTTAGAAGAGGCAGAAATGATTGTTAAACAGCTTTCAGAGACTAGGGTATCCAATTTAAGAAAGGAGGCAATTAAAAGGAATGAAGAGTTAATGCAAAAGGTTGCCCGTATCCTTAATTCCCTGCGGAATAACCGTTGTGGTTTAGCCAGAAAGATACTTAAAGAAGACTTCTTAAATCCTTCACACCAAGATAATCTTTATCTTAGAGACCCGGAGTTTAATACACTATTAGGCGCTTTAAATAGCATACACCAGACTCTACAGAAGCGATCTTTAACAAAGGAAGATATTGAGCAGGTAAGAGAGGTCTTTGAACTTCTGCGGGATAAGATTGTGACGAGTAGATTATTAGGTAAATTTATGAGGGATTATCGCGAATTATATGTAAAATCGCAAACTAAAAAAGGTATCTGGGGGATAAAGACAAGAGAGGATGCATTTTTAAGGACATTTTTGGAGTGGTACAGGCGTTCAAATGCAATTAGGGGTTCACCCAATCTTTATTGGGCAATCTTCTATCAGGCTGCCTTTATCTGCCCACACCAAAAAGAAAATCCTAAGCTTGACAATCCCTTATTCTTAGCCGTTTCTAATTATATTATCCAAGCCCAGATTAAAAAAGCTGGCTACAAATATCTAAATGAATGCATGCCCGTACGAGAATATTCACTTACCGAAGAAGAAAAGAAAGAATTTGATAAAGCCACCCACTGGCCTTATGAAAATTTAGGGAATCCTCCGCCTCTAATGTGCTCAGAGCCAGGTTCTTTTGCAAGAAGGACGATAATTGAACGAAAGTCACAGATTATTAACCAGATAATCGGAGAAAATGTCTATCCATTGGAAGTGAGGGCTGAATTAGAAGAATTTAAGAAAGAGATTCTTGGATGGCTTAATCGGGAGTGGCTGGAGGCAGAAAACGATTTTTATCAGCGACTCTTAGAGATAACCGGATATTTCCAGGGTAGGCGGGATCCTTTCCAGAGGATAAAGATAAGAAAAATTGGTAAGGCAGTCCAGGCTTTAAATCATCTCTTAAGGTTAATTAAAGATAAAGATATAAAGACCCAGTTGGAAACCTTAATTACCTATTCTGTATTCTCCAATCTTTTAGCCGATGCAAGTTTTAAGGAAGGAGAGGATAAAGAAATTAAATGGCTAACTAAGACAAAATCAAGTGGGGAGGTTTTAGACAGATCCAGAGCACAAATAATTATTAATCAAAGAGAGGAACTGGTTAAGTTTATTTTAGAGGCAAGACTAAAGAGAGTAGATATTATCTGTGACAACTCGGATTCTGAGTTGTTATTTGATTTGTATTTAGTGTATTTTCTTTTAGAGCATGATTTAGTAGAAACCGTCGTTTTACATTTTAAGAATCAATCTTATTTTGTTTCAGATGCAATGATTAAAGACCTATGGCAGATGATCCATATCTTAGAAAAGGTAGAAATTCCAGAGATTTCTGGATTAGGCACTTCATTAAGAAGATATATTCAAGAAGAAAAAATTATTTTAAAGACTGCTCCTTTCTGGAGCAAGGCATCATCATTTAAGGATATGCCAAAAGGATTAAGAGAAGATTTAGCCAAATCTGATTTAGTTATTATTAAAGGCGACCTTAATTATCGCAAGTTAATTGAGGATAGATACTGGTTGTATACCGCAAAGTTAGAAGATTTAACCAGTTATTTTCCAACCAATTTTGTGGTTTTGAGATTATTAAAATCAGAACTTGTGGTTGGTTTAAAGAGAGGCCAAGCCGAGGAATTGTTTAAACTCGACCCTGACTGGCGCATCAATGGAAAATGGGGCCTGATACAATTGGTTTTGAAGCAAAGGTCGGATAATCTGCCATTGGAAAATGAGGGTAATTTACCTAAAGAACTGCAACTTTCCGATGGTAAGATATACCAGATTTTAGAATTAGTTGGAGAAGGTCACTTTGCTTATGTTTATAAAGCAAGAGAGGGGAATGCCAACAAGATAGTAGCCCTCAAGATTCCCAAACCACAAGAGGACTTAAGCAAATCCGAATGGGATTACAGTGAAATTATAAAAGAAAGACTTAAGGATTTAGAAGGATTTTTTCTTCCTTTAGGTCTTGATAGAAATAAGAAGATTTTGGTTATGCCATATCTTGAGGTATTACCGATAAGAAAATATATTTCTAGTTACCAGATGTCTTATCAAGAATTGGAAAGGATTCTGATTGATTTCGTTTTTAAAATCATAGATAGGTTAGCGCAGTTACATAGTAGAGGAATTGTCTATGGACCACTACATCCTGATGATATGCTAATCGATAAATTTGGAAAGCCAGCCATTTCTGACTGGGGCAATGTCAAAATATACGAGTCAGAAGGAGAAATTCCCGAAGAAGAAAAAATAGAAGACTACAGATTATTTTTTGAGTATTACGGCAAGGTAATTGAGGAATTTGTAAGATTTAGTAATGCAGGTGGTTATGAACCAAAAAGGATAAAAGAACTTATGTTTCAGTTACATAAAAAATTATCTGAGACCAACTTATTCCTTATAGAGGAAGGAGATTTCTTAAAAAGAATAATGTCTTTAAGGAATAAGAACAATAATGATTCAAAAAATAATGCGCCTTCAATTATAAAAGAAAGTCCAGAAGACAATAGGAAAGAATATGATTTATTTGAGGGTATTCTTTATTTGGCTGATTTAGTTTCCCAAAGGAGTAAAGAGGTCTCCAAGGATGAACCCATAGTGATATTGGTTACTGGACAATTGAGAGCAGGTAAAAGCTTCTTCTGTAGTTTATTTAAGAATTATGGTTTAGCCGATATCACCTCTGAAGAGGTAGGCATAATAAAGGTGGACGAATTTGACCAAAGACTAACTGAATCTGAACGCGAAGGTAGCAAAGGAGAAGAAATTTTAAGAAATGCCTTTTTAAAGAATAAAGATAGACGGATTATCTTTGTAGAGGGATTGACTGCTTCAACTTGGTTTAATATCCATATTGGCAAAAAAGGTATTCTTAAACCGGATATACTTGTTATACTCAGAGCCAAAGAGAGCAGTCGCAGAGTAAGAATGAGGTCGCCAACTCTTTCTTATTGGATACAATTAGGCAATGTAGAACCGCAGAGTTTAAATTTTGCTATTACAGATAAAATTATTATTAGAAACGATAAATCCCTTAAAGAAGTAAGAAAGGGAATCCTTAGAAAATTTGCGATAAAACCGTTGTGGTTATTGGAACCTTCACTTTTTGAGCAGATAGCCAAAGAGACAGGGCTTTCCTCTTCTCTTGTTAAATTCTTTATACGTGCTTCTTGGATAGAAGGCATAGTCTTGTGCCTGCGTCTAATTATAACTGGTGATGACCCATATACAATACCTTTTAATAACCTTTATAAAAAGAATGCTCCAGAGCCAGTTAAGGAGCATATTTGGAGAGAACCTCATCTACCAGTATTGGTTGGGCTGGAAGGTATACCTACGGAAGAAGCTAAAAGACTCCTCCAAGATATTTTAGATTTATATAGGTCGGGGAAGTTAAATAGTCCGGAAGTATATCCTTCAGAATTAAAAAAGACATTTATAAACTATACATTTGGAATCGCAAAATTACTGAAGGAGCCACAAGACGAGTATGATTATTTTGGGGAAGAGGATATTGATTCGTTAGAACAATTAGCAGAAGAATTGGGAGAGATAGAAGACAGCTCAGGCCAAATGATTCAATTAGATTCTTTTAGCAAGGATATCTTAGAACACCTTTATATATTATATAAATGGACAAAAGAATCTAGGCTTTGGCCTATGCGCATGCAGATTGCTGAGTGTCTAAGTAGGAAATTAAAAACTAAAATTCTACCCGATGAATTAGAAGGAGAAAAACTTAAGGCATTTATTACTATTCTTATATGTATAAAGATAGCTGAAGAGATAGACCAGCAAGATAAAAGCAAAAAGATAGTTATTGATAAGGAAGCTTTACTTAAAGCAGTTGGGATGCTTTCTCCTCCTGAAGAATTTAAGAAATTAAAGGAAACAATTGTCTCTGACCCCATAAAATTTCTCGAAGAACTCCTCTTAGCTACCCAAGGTGGATTAAATTATCTCCAAGCAAAACAAGCCATAACCAAAACTATTAAGACCATTTCTTTTATCCTTGTAGGAACAGTATTCTTATTCTCTACAATGCTAAAAGCACAGAATTTTACTCAACCTGTTCTTTATGAATCCATAACTTCCGATACCTTAGTCACTAAAGATATCCTGCTTAACAAATTGGTTATCCGCATTGATGATGGACCAAATAAGAAAACCATTGCACTTTTAAAGACACTTAAAGAATTAGGAATACCGAAGGAGAATGTTATCTTTTCGCTTGTAGGTGCGCATATTATGCCCGCAGGAGAAGTTGATATAGAAAAAGCCAAGGCAGTAGCAGAAATCTATGAGAGTGGTTACTTAATTGCCATACACACGTTTACCCATCCGGATAATACCAAGAAGAAACCCATTGCTCAATTTAGTCCTAAGGAACTAATAGATGAGATTATTCGCACACAAAAGGCAATAAATGAAGCATTGAATTTAGAAAATAAGCCAAATTATTTCTCAATCATATTTATCACACCCGGTGGAGATAAAAATCTTACACCTGAGCAAAAAGAGATTGTTGAAAACTTCTATAATCGCCTCCATCCTGTGAGTGTATTTAATATCTTAGGCATTAAGGATTTATCCGAGATTTATCCGGGAATTTCTGAAGAAGAGAAACAACGGTTAGAGGCACAAGGTGGTTTAACTCTTAAATGGGATATCTGGACTTTCAAAAGCCAAGATGATAGCTATAAAGGCAGAAAGAGACTCCCCAATTTAGCAATAGCTAAGATGCTACAGAAGGAATTAAAGAATCCTAAGAATGAAAAAGTAATTGTACTCTTCCATGAAGGAAAGGGTTGGGAGATTGGATTAAAGGAGGTTTTTGATTACACTCTGAATCCTTCTAAAAAAGGCATGGGAGAATCAGAGCAGAAAGAAATAGAGGCACCAAGAAAAATACCAATATCTGAGAAGTCTAATATAACAAAAAAAGCAATCTTAGACCCAAAGAGAGAAATCTCGGACAGTAATGTTAAAGTAGATAGAATTGCTGATATAACGTTATGGGGATTTATCTTGATGATTATATTACTTGGCTGGCAGAAAAAGAGAAATTATAGAAAGATAACTGATAAGGACCAGACCAAAAACAATAACCCTAAAAATTCCGACTTTAGCGAAAGAATCAGAAGGATTGAATGCTTTTTTATCGACAAAGACATTGGTTATGAAAGATGCGCTGGGCAGATTCATATAAATACTGAGGGCGGAACCTTTAGTCCTACCCCTACAAGCATTATCAAAAAATATCTTTTAACTGCCTTCAAAAATAAAAAGGTTTTAGATTTAGGAAGTGGTGATGGAAGAATTTGTGCCTATGGTAGTTTAACTGCCTCTTATATTAGGGGAGTTGAAATAGACAAAAATCTCTTTGATGAAAGCCAGAGAAATATAGAGGAATTAGCCAGAGAAGGTCTTATTGATTCTAAAAAAATAGAATTAAAGCAGGCAGATTTCTTCACCGAGGATTTTTCATCTTATGATGTTATCTATTTCTATTATACCTACAATGTCCATAAGGAAACTTGGCAGGATTTTTGTAGGAGATTGGAGGATAAATTATTGAGGGAACTTAAGCCCAATGCCCAGATAGTCATCTATGGTGGCCCTGCGATATTTAGTCGTCTGATTCCTGTCTATGATATAGAAAAACTCATAACTTTCTATGAACGGCCTTTTGAGGAGGAAGAGGAGTTTACGGAAGAGGGCGGAAGAGGCAATTGGAGAAGGCTTAGTCCTCTGGAGGGTTCAAATAAGACCGCCGATGGTTGGTTAGCTTATTTAGAGAAAATCTCTCCTTTTCTTAAAAAGGCAGTTAGTATCTTGCAGGAATATAAATCAGAGAGGATTATCACGCATTATTATATTACAGGCAGTTTTGCATGTGGTTGCTTAAAGGTTCCTGCCAAGGATTTTGATTTTGTTGTAGATGTAAGATTTGGTTATTTTGAACGCGGAGGCACTTTAGATGATCTTAAAGAAAGATTTGATAAATTAAGCAAAGAGGCAGGCGTTATTTTTCATCTTAATTACCTTCCTTTTGGCAGAGTATACAAAATAGATGACAATTTACAGATTCAGCCTACCCGTGAGGTTCGCGGTAAAGAGCTACTAGCGCAGATGCCAAATAGTAAAAGTAAGATCTTAATTGAACTTACCAATGTAGATTGTTTTAGGGATAATTTCTTTATTAAACTTTATGAGAGTTGTCGTAGGAATAAAAATAAACTTAACCTGCCATGGGCAAGGGCTGGTTTTGTGCTTAATCCGTTTGGGCAAAAGTCCGAAGAAAAAAGGACCCCCTTGGAAGATTTGGGTTCTTTAGCGACAGAACTAAAAGGTCTCTTACAAACAAAGAGAAAAGAGGCCTTACGCAAAATAAAAAATAACCATAAAAATTGGTATGAGCGATTATGCCATATATTAAGAGAATTTCGGTTAGATAGAGAACAACCGATAATTTTGCATTTACAGAAACTAAAAGCCATTTCTCCTTTTGAAAGCCGGCATCATCCCCAAAGCAAGAAGGATTTAGAGCAGATGCAGATACAATATCTAAAAGAATTTGTTAAGTTAGTTGACCTTACCTTTAAATTATTAGAAAGGGGTAATGAACAAAGACCTTCTTTGCCAGAAGAAAAAGCAACCGAGGTGGACTTATCGATGATAAGAGTTGAATTTTTGATAAGAGATAGAAGAATCATCCATACCTCCATCCAAAGGTTTAAACCGTTTAATCCGCAGATAAATGAAGAAAGAAAGATTATGGAAAAGGTAGAACGTTTAGAGAAAATATTAACGACATATCTTTCTCAATTTGAGCACTCACCACCCCAACTACACTTTATTCTTCGGTCTTCTCAAGACCAGACCAGCCCTGTAGAGATTATAGAGGAAGAATCTCGTAAATATATTGTTATTCCATATGCTACCTTAGAAAAACCTGCCGCAGTAGTTCTTAATCTCCTAAAAGATAAATTCGCAGAATTGACTTCGGATGGAAAGAACGGCTTTGTTCAAATAGCAGTATTGCTATCGATGGGACTAATTTCAATTGTGGGATTATTAGTATTAAGTGTTTTTTCTCATCTTGATGGCTTTTTCATCCAGAAATTCAGTATTTTGCACTCTTTGTTTGCTACTGGTCCTCTCTGGCTGATGCTATTTTTGGGTGTGAATGGATCTAATCTACCGCAGGAAAGCAAAGTATTAAACCCTGATAATTCCAATCGTATACATTTACCTAATGAGTTTAAAAAGATTATCCGACCACCATTTTACCTTGTTTTTATTGAAGATAGTTTATATCTATTTCCTAAAAATAGATTTGAAGCCTGGTTTGTAAGATTTGATCGCCGGGGAAGAAGATTAATAGGAGCAAATACTGTTTATATTGAAAATATAGATAAACAAGGAAGATTTACTATACCAGATTATCTTTTAAAAAGATTAAAATTTGATAGAGAGAAGGACCAACTGCTGATGTATGTAAAAGGTTCGTGGGTATTGATTAGAGTGGCAAGAAAAGTTGAATTTAGAAAGTGTGGATTAGCACAGATACGGATTATTTTCTTTATTATCTTGGCTTTCTTGGTAGGTATTTTTATCTATCATGGAAAATCTAAGTTACCTTCTTATTTTACAGAAGAGAATAAGATTACCTACATTGAAAAAATTAAACCATCAAAGGAAAAATCAGAGAGAAAAAATTATTCAGAGAAGAGTTTTGCGGAAGTCGATCATCTAATTGAAAGAGCCATCCGGAACAGCTTTTTTAGAACAGCATATTTACAAACTGCAACAGAAAAATTAAACGAGTTAACGGTGGATATGCAAAGGAATGGCTGTGAAGATAAAGCCCTCTGGGCAAGGGCAAAGGATTGCTACGGAAGGATTGCATTGTTTAGGGATAACTTTGATGAAGCAGTTGGTTATTTTAAAGAAGCGGTAGAACTGGATTCTAAAAATCCTATTTATTGCAACAACTTAGGCAGCGGTTATTTTGTTAAGGGTGAATATAACGAAGCAATATTCTGGTTTACGGTTGCTTATGAATTAGACAAGAATTATCTTTTGGCAATCAAAAATCGGTTGCTGGCTGAGTTTGAGTTAAAGGACTATAAGGCAGTAATTGAAGATTACCAGATATTATCTCAACATCAACCCGAACTTATCGATAGTAAAGTCATAGAAAGATATAAGATAGCAGTAGAACAGGCCAATGAAGAAAAAGACGAACCGCAAAAATCATTGCCTATTATTCCACCTTTGGTATTAGGAAGAATAAAGCAGAGAAAAAAGGAAGGAGAGATAGACAGTTTAATTGACCTGCTTTTAGAGGTAGATGAACTTTCTAAAGGTGGAGAATATCAAAAGGCAAAGCGTTTACTCACTCAAATTTTCCGTCAATATGGTTTAGAAGGAGTAAGGCAGGCAGCCATAAAGATAAAAGAAAGACAACTGATTTTTTCCTTTGCAAATTTCTATCCTATGGAGATAGATTCAGGAAGGATATTTTTGATTAGTAGGCAAATGGTAAAAAGTGAGGCAAAAAAATGGTTAATCAGTCTTACTTTTAAAGTGTACTTCAGAGAATTAAGGGAATGGAATAGATATTATTTTATAAAAATACCCTCACAACTACAAAAAGAAAGATTTTATAAGGCACTGTATTATTACGGAAAAATTTTAGCACTAGTTAAGAGGTATCCGATATTAAATTTGGCATTGAGACATATTGGTTTGGACGATTCATATATAGAAATAGGTATTAATAACTTAATAAGTTATATAAGACGTCACAATAAGTTACTTACTGCTTCTCCCTTCACTGTTTCCGAACTTTTAAGAACAGAAAAAGGATGGGTAACAAAGGAAGCGATATCCTTAAGACTTGGTTTATCTTTAGAGACTATTAGACGTGATTTAGAGATATTAGTTTCTTTAGGGGTTATCGAAAAAGATAATCAGAAATATAGAATAATTGAATTGGAGCCATTGCAGATTAGGGTCATTGAGCAAACACTTAAGAATCTTATGGCAAAACCGTCTGCTCAACAACGCAAGGATACCTATGATTTTTTAGAGAAGCAAGGTGTTTTGCCTGAAGGATTTATTCGAGGAAGGCGGCTATTAAGTAAAGACGAGGCATTAAGGAAGCTATTTTCCTATAAGACGCTGGGTGAGAGAATAAGATTTTTAAGACACGAATATAAAGGTTGTTCGCAGGCTGAATTAGCCAGAAATTGTGGTATAAATTGTATGGGAGTTTATCGTTGGGAGAAAAATTACTATTTCCCCAAGGAGAAAAATATTCAGCGAATTTCTGAAGCATTTGAAATTAAAAGAGAAGAACTCCTTCTAGGACTAAAGGTAAAAATAACTAAAAAAGAGTTTCTGGAGACATTACCTACTCTTTCTACTTTAAGCCAAAGAATTCATTTTGCCAGAACCGCATACAAAGGTTGGACACTGCATTATCTTGCTCAAATTATAAATATAGACCAGAGGACATTAGCCAGATGGGAAGAAGATAAATTTTATTTTAGGATAGTACCGGTTGAGAGATTATGTGAAGTTTTGGGTGTAGCAAAGGAAGAATTTTTAAAAGGACTAAAATTAGATTCCTATCCTCACCTTCTATCATATATAGAAATATTGGAGAAATTGCAAACTTTAGATACATTGGGTAAAAGATTAACTTGTATTTTTAAGGAGTATAAAGGTTGGAGTTTAAGGGAATCGGCTGAAAGAGTTGGTGTAACAGTCAGGACAGTTCTTAATTGGCGTCAAGATAAGACATCTCCGCATCCAAGGTATCTTAAGATAATTTGTGAAACTACAGGAGTTAAACTCCAAGATTTATTTAAGGGATTAGAAGAACGTATGCCAAAACCACTTCTTTCTAAAGAAGGTCTAATTAAGAAAATAGAAAAATTAGATAACTTAGGTTCAAGAATTCATTGTGTAAGAGAAGAATATTTAGGACTTTCGCTGAGAGATTTTGCGAGAAAATTAGGGGCAAGTAAAAGACAGGTAAACCGCTGGGAACATAATCGTAGCAATCCTTCCTTTACTACTCTAAATAGAATCTGTGAACTTGCAGGAGTTGAGAGAGAAGATATTCTTAAGGGGCTAAGGTTAAAGAGGATAGATTATAGGTGCGCAATTGAGTTATTAAAGTTATGGATAGGATATTTAGGAAAAAACCAAACCGCTTGGTTTAAGATTTGCTCGTTATATACAAAGGATAAGGAAAGATTTATCTATCTAAATACAATCTTATTAAAAGGAATTTCTTTAAGAAAAGTGGATGAAAATTTAACAAAGAAATTAGCAGTAAAAGGTATTCGTAGCAGTAGAGGATTGATAGTAAAACTAAAAGAAAAAGGAGAGAAATTTTTAGGATTGGGGAACATTTTAGAAGATATATCTGAAGATATGTTTTATGTAAGAAGTCAGGAGTCAAAAATAGAGACATTAATAAATCAAGTAAGACAGAGGACTCAGGCAGAAATAGTTAGTTTAGTGATAAGGC
>CAYOMI010000021.1:0-15471 GCA_964405005.1 uncultured Planctomycetales bacterium
GTATAGGCTGTCACGAAACTAATTACAGCCTATGATTACAGCGATTTTCAAAAAAGATTACAGCGATTACATCGTCGATAAATAAATCTCTGGAATCTATATTTTTAATCTCTGTAATCAAGGGCGGCACTTTTGTGACGCCCTAAAAAATTAAGACCGGGTTTTCTAATTAATTGAATAACAATATATTTTTAAGACCCGGTCTTGTTGAAGGTAAAATAGTTATTTTTATAAATTCAACATTTAGCATGAAAGATGCCAGATACTCCTTAGTATTTCATCGGCAATCTCAGAATAAGGCAACCCCCTTTCTATAGGAATTTCTTTACCAAAATATACAGAAATTTTATGTGGCCTGATAAATTTAGCCCGGCGAGGTAATGCTAAATCCGTGCCTTTAATAAAAGCGGGGATAACCGGGACATTAACCTTTGTTGCTAAAAAACCGACTCCGGGGAGGGCGTGGCTAGATTTTCCTTCAAATATGCGCGCGCCCTCAGGAAATATTGCTACCCCCTTGCCGTGGCTTAACCTTTTTATTGCCTCTTTAAGCGCGGATTTATCGGCAGAATCCTTTTTCACGGGAAAGACCTCAATAGCTAAAAAATACTTAGTAACCAAAGGATGAGCAAATAAATCCGCCTTGGCCATAAAACTTAACTTCCGGGGACAGGCAACACCCAAGGCTACAGGGTCAAGATAACTGACGTGATTGCTAGCCAGGATAAAACCTCCTTTTTTCGGTATATTTTCCTTACCATAAACTTTTATCCTGAATAAAACCTTAAATAAAAGCACGCAAAGCAGACGGCATATAAAATAAACCATGACTATATTATAAGTCTTCTTCCTAACTCAAGCAGCTTCCTGGCCTGGCTTAAACTCTTTGCCTCTGAATATAACCGTATAAGCGGCTCTGTCCCTGAACCCCGAAACATCAGCCAGCTTTCATCTTCACAAATCAGTTTTATCCCATCGTAATCTTTTACCTTAACCACTTTCTTGCCCAGAAGAACCTTTGGCATAGCTTCCTTTTTAAGATTAACTGGCTGTCTAAGATGAATATCATCGCGAAGGTAATAATATCTACCGAATTGTTTCTCCATCTCATTTAAAATTTTTAAGATATTTTTATTGCGGTAAACCATCATCTCAAGAAGTAGTAATCCTGCTACGGTTCCATCGCGCTCAGGAATATAACCCTTGACTCCCATGCCACCCGCCTCTTCTCCGCCTACTACAATATCCTCTTTATCCATAAAATCAGATATATATTTAAAACCCACTGGGGTTTCATAGAGTTTTACTTCTAAAAATTTTGCGATATTATCAATTAAGTTTGTGCCAGCAATAGTTTTTACAATTCCTCCACTCCATTTTCTGTCCTGATTAAGATGGAGGGCTAAAAGCCCAAGTATCTTCTGGGGGTGAATAAAGACCCCGCCAGGCGCAACTGCGGCAATTCTGTCTGCATCTCCGTCCAGGGCAATGCCTAAGTCGAACTTTTCCTTTTTTACCCTGGATTTTAACTCTTCAAGATTACTCTCAATGGGCTCAGGCCTCATTCCGCCAAAAGACGGATTGATAAAATTGCGCATAAACTCCAGTCTTATTTTTGTCCCTTTAAGAACTTCGGCAATAAAACTATCTCCAGAGCCATACATAGCATCAACCAGAATCTTGAATCTTTTATTTTTGATTTTCTTTAAATCAATATAGCGCCGAATAAATCTTATGTAATCAAAAACCAAATCTTCTTTAATTATCTGACCTGGGTGCTGAGGGGTCTCCTTCACCGGATTTTTACCCAGCAGGTTTTCTACCGCTTTTGTGACTTCTGGCCCGGCTGCTCCTCCTGTCGAAGTCTTAATCTTAAAGCCATTGTATTCAGCGGGATTATGTGAAGCAGTAATCATAATCCCTAAATCCAAAGACCTGTTTTTAACCGTAAAACTTAACGCTGGCGTAGGAATCGCTCTATCTGAAAGCCTAACTTTAATCCCGTTATTCTTGAGAACTTCTGCAGCAACTTTGGCAAAATAGTCAGACATAAAACGTGTATCATAGCCTATTGCGACGTTCTTTCCTGTGGATAGATAGTCCGCTACTGCCTGCGAGACGACTTTTAAATTCTTAACCGTATAATTATCACCAATGATACCGCGCCAGCCATCTGTACCGAATTTAATCCCATTGTTAGGTTGCATTTCTAATCCTTTCAATTGCTTTTTTAACATCTTTTGCTTTAAAAATATATGAACCTGCAGCCAGAATATTTGCTCCTGCTTCAATCACAAGTTTAGCCGTCTTATCATTTATTCCACCATCCACAGAAATATCACCGTTAAATATAGAACGCAACTGCCTAATCTTAGGAATAGCTGCGGGAATAAAGTTCTGACCGCCAAAACCCGGATTTACTGACATTATTAGAACAAAATCTACGCGCTTAAGTAGAGGTTTAATTTTTGCTAAAGGGGTAGAAGGATTTAAAGAAATGCCAAACTTGATTCCTTTGGATTTTAAGCGTTTAGCGTATAGCATATAGCATTTAGGGTCTATGGTCTCAATATGCACTGTAATCATATCGCTACCTGCTTTAATAAAATTATCGATAAAACTTTGCGGGTTCTCAATCATCAAATGTACATCTAGGGGCAGTTTTGTAATTTTACGAATACTTTTTACTACTGCAGGACCTATTGTTATGTTGGGAACAAAGTGTCCATCCATCACATCAATATGAAGCATATCAACCCCGGCTTGCTCAACTTTTTTAATTTCTCTATCCAGACAACTAAAATCTGCTGATAATATTGAGGGCGCTACTTTTATTTTCATCGATAAATCCTGTTTTTTAAAATATATTTAAAAACCATCTCGGGGACAAGATAACGAAAAGACTTACCCTGTCTTATTGCCTGACGAATTTCAAAACCCGAAACATCCACTGCCCTTATAGGTATGGTAGATATATGAGAGGGTATCTTCTCCAACGGATAACCGGGCCGGGTTGCCACCACGAATTTGACCATCTTAATAATATCATCTAAGTCCTTCCACTCATCCAGATATTTAAGCAGGTCCGAGCCGATAATGAAATATAATTCGTCTTGAGGATATATCTTCTTAAGCTCTTTTATCGTATCTATGGTATAGGATCGGCCATCCCTCTTAATTTCTATATCTGAAACCAAAAAATACCTATTACCTTTTATTGCCAACTTTACCATTCTGAAGCGATGCTGTGCATCTATAATATCAGAATTATCTTTATGTGGCGGCAGATACGCAGGAACAAGTATAATTCTATCTAATTTTAGTTTTTCCCGTACCTCTTCAGCAAGAATAAGATGACCGATGTGTATAGGATTAAATGTGCCGCCTAATATGCCTATTTTCATTCTCTTATCTGTCCATTTCCAAATACCATATATTTATAGGTTGTTAATTCTTCCAACGCCATTGGTCCGCGGGCATGCAGTTTATCCGTAGAGATACCTATTTCTGCACCCAGACCAAATTGATATCCATCAGTAAAACGTGTTGAGGCATTCACAAAAACACAGGCGGAGTCCACATTTTTCAAAAATTCTCTGGCATTTTCATAATTGTCAGTAACAATACTGTCCGAATGGTGTGTCCCGTAATAATTTATGTGTCTTATAGCCTCGGATAAATCTTTAACCACCTTTACGGAAAGAATCAAATCTAGATACTCGGTGTGATAATCCTTTTCTCTTGCCCTCCTAATACCTTTGACGACCCTCTGGGTCTTTGCGCAGCCACGTATTTCTACCCCTGCCTCTTTGAATTTCTTTATCATTCCCGGCAGAAATCTTGCGGCAATATTCTCATGGACTAACATACTCTCCATAGCATTACAAACACCAGGCCGCTGGACCTTAGCATTAAAGCATAATTTTACAGCCATATTCAAATCTGCCCATTCGTCTACAAAAATATGACAAATGCCCTTATAATGTTTTATAACTGGTATGCGCGATATCCCGACCACGTGGTTAATGAGACTTTCTCCGCCGCGAGGAATAACTAAATCGATGTAATTATTTAATTTCAACAATACATCTACTGCGCGCCTGTCAGTGGTCGTAACTAAATTTATTATACCTTGAGGCAAACCATGTTTACTGGCAACTCTACTTAATATCTGGTATATACTAATATTTGAATTTAATGCCTCGCTTCCTCCCCTTAAAATTACACTACTACCTGATTTAAAACATAAGCCCACACAATCAGAGGTAACATTAGGACGAGATTCGTAAATAATAGCGATTACTCCGAAAGGCATGCGTACTTTATGAATCCAGAGGCCATTAGGTCTTCGCCAGGCCTTAATTACTTCACCTACCGGATCAGCTAATTGCGCTATCTCTAATAAGGAATTAGACATTTCTTTTATTCTCTTCTCATTAAGTATTAGTCGATCTATAAAAGCCTTAGATAATCCCTGGCGAGCAGCTTTTTTTAGGTCAATTTTATTGGCTTTAATGATATAGTTCTCTTCCTTGCTTAAAGCTAAAGCCATCGCCTTAAGAACCTCGTTCTTTTTATCCGAAGACAGGGCAAGCATAAGCCTTGAGGCCTCTTGTGCCTCCTTAGCCATTTTCGTAAGTCCTTGTTTTAAGTCCATCTTCTCTCTCATAAAATAACTATGTTATCCCGATGAACCACTTCTTTATCAAAACGGCTACCTTTAACTCTATCTAATTGTCTACTCGATAATCCGCTTTTACCACGGGCAAATTCTCGGTTCTGTCTATCAATCACGCTTACAATATCACCACTTTCAAATATGCCTTCTATACCTATTACACCTACTGAAAGTAGGCTTTTTTTGTTCATCAGGGCATTTTTGGCTCCCTCATCAACTATAATCTTACCTTTCGGTTTCGTACCAAAAGCAATCCAGCGCTTTCTTGCCGCCAAACAACCTTTCTTAGGTATAAATAAAGTTCCGTTTTTAGTTGGCTCTTTTATAACCGATAAAATAACATCTTTACGCCTACCATTGGCAATAACGCAAGGTATTCCTGAATCTACGCATATCTTGGCTGCCTCCATCTTGGTAACCATACCACCCACACAGGTCTTTTTATTTGTCGGGGAGGCAAGTTCCTTAATCTGAGGAGTAATTTCATCAATTACACTAATTACATTTTTTTCTTTATCCAGCAAACCATCTACATCGGAAAGTATAACTAAAAGGTCCGCTGAAATTAAACTGGCAACTAATGCTGAAAGCCGGTCATTATCCCCAAATTTAATCTCATCAACAGAAACTGTATCATTCTCATTAATTATCGGAATGCTGCCCAGCTTTAGAAGAGTCAATAAAGTATTTTTAGCATTTAAGTAACGTCTGCGGTCAGTAAAATCTTCCCAGGTCAAGAGAATCTGAGCACAGTTAATATGGTCTTTCTCAAAAAAACGCCGATATAAATTCATCAACTCATTCTGGCCAATGGCTGCTACTGCCTGTAAATAAGATAAATCCTTTGGCCGGGATTCCAGTTTTAATACTGACATCCCCAAGGCAATTGCTCCCGAAGAAACCATAACAAGCTCTATATTATTTTTAACCAAATACGCAGCCTGACTGACAATATAATTTATCAGCCTAAAATCTAATTTATTCTTCTCGGAATAAAGCAGACTTGCACCTACTTTAATTACGATTCTTCTGTAATCTCTGTCTGATTGCTTCAATTAAATCCTCCAATCCTTCTTTTTTTAGCGCTGATATAGGATAAATTTTCTTCCTCACACATTTCTTAAAGTGCTCCAGATTCTCCTTAGATTCTTCTAAATCCATCTTATTAGCCACAATAATTTGTGGCTTCCTATAAACCTCCTTACTATAACTTTTTAATTCTTTATTTATAATTCTATAATCTTGTATCGGATCCCTGCCTTCAAAACCCGACATATCAATAAGATGAACGAGGGTTTTTGTGCGTTCTATATGTCTTAAAAATTTATCTCCCAGGCCTTTCCCCTGTGAGGAACCTTCAATAAGGCCGGGGATGTCAGCAATAACAAATGCCTCGTTTCCTCTACCCAGCACTCCTAAGACCGGGGCTCTGGTAGTAAATGGATAGGCGGCAATTTTAGGGTGGGCATTTGAGATATTGGAAATTAATGTGGATTTCCCAACATTAGGAAAACCTACAATCCCCACATCAGCAATGAGTTTTAAATCCAACAGTATTTCTTTTTCTTCGCCGAGCTCGCCATCTGTGGCTTCTTGATGATGCCTGTTGCCCAGTCCGCCCCTACCTGCGTCTGCTACAACAACCTCATCCTGGTCTTTATCTAAATCCCGAAGAATACAACCTGTCCTAAAATCTTTAATTACTGTGCCGATAGGAACGCGGATGATAAGAGCTGACGCATCTTTTCCTTTTTTATTTTTTCCCGAGCCATTACCGCCTTTTAAGCCGTAAAAATGCCTGTTATATTGAAAATCTAAAAGGGTACGTAAATTCCTGTCTGCCTTTATAATTATATCTGCGCCTTTGCCGCCATCTCCTCCATCAGGAATTCCTTGACGGGTATATTTATCGCGATAAAAACTGTGACAACCCTTACCACCGTTTCCTGCCTTTACATAAATCTTAACGCTATCAATGAGCACTAAAAATCACCTAACTTCCTAATTCAATTTCTTTTATTTTTAGACGACTTAACTGCTGACGATGGCCCTTTTTCCAGTGCGAAGATTTACGGCGCCGATACTTAAAAGAAACTATTTTTTTGCCTTTTATCTGTTTTAAAACCGTGGCTTTGACCTTGGCTTCTTTTAAATACGGCTGTCCTACCTCGATACTCTTATCCTTACAGACTAAAAGTACCTTATTTAGGGAAATATCCTTGCCTTCAGCCGCATCTTGCTTTTCTACTTCAATAATATCGTCCTTTTTGACTAAATATTGTTTTGCTCCAACTTCAATCACTGCATACATTTTTATTTCTCCTTTTGGTAAAATCAGTTTTATTTAAGAAATATTATTATATATTATTAAATCTTATGGGTCAAGTAAAAAACGGCAGGATATGGTTTATATTACCAGGGTTAGTCTTTCTTCGCCTATAAGGTTTTCTATATCCTGAATGAGCTTTTCGGAGGGCATAACATATAGACTTTCACCTACCACTAACTGTACTTTAGATTTAGCCGGTGTATCCAGATGTAAATATATGGGCACATTGCCCCGTGACGAAGTCAGTAATTCCTTTAAACTTTCAAATAAATTTTCTCTGATGCCGGAGAGATTTATATTAACACCCGTAATTAGTCTGTATACTTCATCCACAGGAAACAAATCATTGGCAATAATCTTGGGAGTATCCTCTCTCAAGGTTAATCTTCCTCTTACCAGTACCACCGTATTTGGCTGTAAGTATCTGGCTACTTTCTGAAAGGCAACTGGAAAAACCAGAATCTCCACTATTCCATCAAGATCCTCTAATTTCAGTATAGCCATTTTTTCCTGTTTGGCGCGGGTAAGTGTCTGTTTAATTTTAGTAATTAGGCCGATTAGTTTTATATCTGCTCCATCATTACACTGCGATAAATTAGCAGTAGAAAAAGAGCTGAAACGTCTTAGTTGGTGGGCATAACGCGCTAATGGATGTCCTGTAACATAGAAACCGAGCATCTCTTTCTCAAACGCCAACAGTTGAGGCTGGGGCCACTCTTTAACGTGTGATAAATTATTCACCATATAGTTAAAACTATTCTGGGTAAAACCCTGTTCAAAGAAAGAAAGTTGTCCTTTAGCTTTTTCCCTACCGACCTTAGAGGCAAAATCCATAATTTTATCAAGAGAAACAAACATCTGCGCTCGGGGTAGACCAAAATAATCCAATGCCCCGCATTTTATTAAACTCTCTATCACTTTTCGATTAACTAATCTGAGGTCGATGCGCTGGCATAAGTTCTCTAGTGAAGTAAAGGGACCGTCTTTACGGGCCTGAAGTATCGATTCGATTGCACCATGACCTACATTCTTTACGGCTAATAGACCAAATCTTATAGTTTTCTGATCCACTACCTTAAATAAGGCATCGCTTTCATTAATATCCGGTGGTAAAACTTTTAACCCCATGCGGGTTGTTTCATTTACATACTCAACAATCTTATCAGTATTGTCGCGCTCTGAGGTCAGAAGCGCAGTCATAAATTCTACAGGAAAATTTGCCTTAAGATAGGCAGTATAATAAGAAATCATCGCATAGGCAGCAGAATGTGACTTATTAAAACCATAACCTGAAAAATGTTCAACCAGGTCAAATATCCTGTTAGCAATGGCATTTGAGATACCGTTTTTAACGCAACCGAAAACAAAATTTTTCCTCTGTTTTTCCATAACCTCGGGAATCTTTTTGCTCATTGCTCGACGTAATAAATCTGCCTCAGCAAGACTAAAACCTGCAAGGGTAGAGGCTATCTGCATAATCTGCTCCTGATAGACTATAATACCGTAGGTCTCTTTTAGAATCGCCTCTATCTTCTTATGGTCATATTTTATGGGTACGCGGTTGTGTTTTCTCTGCATAAAATCATCAAGCATTCCTGAGCCTATTGGACCAGGACGGTATAAAGCTAAAAGCGCAATTAAATCCTCAAAACGTCCGGGTTCAAGTTTTCTTAACAGATCGCGCATACCAGAACTTTCAACCTGGAATACCCCTACTGTCTGAGCTGAAGATAAAAGTTTATAGGTCTTAAGGTCATCCAGAGTAATATTATTGATATTCACAATTTTACCCTGCGTCTCTTTAATAATTTTTAAAGTCTGCTCAATTACTGTAAGCGTCCTTAAGCCCAGAAAATCCACTTTTAATAAGCCAATTTTCTCTAAGATCCCCATACTATAACCAGTAGTTATCTGTTCGTCAGCGGTCTTAAATAAAGGCATATAGTTATCCAAAGGCTTATCCGCAATAACTACTCCTGCAGCATGAATTGAGGCGTGGCGGTTTAAGCCTTCTAAAGATAATGCGGTATCAACCAATTGAGTTATCTGAACATCGTTTTTATAAAGATTATTCAACTCTGGTTCGCTTTCTAAGGCATCCTTAAGGGTTATGTTTGGGTCAGGAGGAATCATTTTGGCAATACGGTCCACATCAGCATATCTCATACCCCTAACCCTGCCTACATCCCTGACCACAGCGCGTGCCTGCATGGTTCCAAAGGTAATAATCTGAGCAACATTTTCCTGCCCGTACTTCTTAGTTACGTAGTCAATAACCTCCTGTCTTCTCTCATAACAGAAATCAATATCTATATCAGGTAAACCCATACGCTCAGGGTTGAGAAACCTCTCAAATAGTAATCCGTAGTCTAAAGGATTAATATCCGTGATTCCTAATAAATAACTGACTAAACTTCCCGCTGCAGAACCCCGGCCAGGCCCCACAGGAATTCCTTTTTCTTTAGCATAGTGAATAAAATCCCAAACGATTAAAAAGTAACTAATAAAACCCATATCCTTAATAATTTTTAATTCGTGCTCCAGGCGCTCTTCTATTTCTTTGGTTACTTTTTTAAACCTCTCCTTTAGCCCCTCCTGGCAAAGTTCTCTTAAAAACTCTTCTTTGGTTTTACCTACAGGTGGGTCATATTTAGGTAGGTGCACCTGTGAAAAATCCAGTTCCAGATTACAACGTTGGGCGATCTCTAAGGTGTTATTAATTGCTTCTGGTGTATCTTTAAAAAGTTCCTTCATCTCCTGTGGAGATTTAAAGTAAAACTCATCGGTTTGAAAACGCATCCGATTAGGGTCATCGAGCGTAGTTTGAGTCTGAATACACAGAAGCGCTTCGTGGCTTCTGGCTTTATCCTTGTTTAGATAATGCACATCATTTGTGGCTACAAGGGGGATATTCAACTCCTTAGATATCTTGATTAATCCTTCATTGACAATTTTCTGCTCAGGAATGAGGTTTTCCTGCAGCTCCAAGTAAAAATTATCTTTACCAAGAATGCGGGAAAAATCATCTGCGCATTTTAAAGCGTCGTTAAAACGCCTCTGCTGTAATAAAACTGGTATTTCACCCTTAAGGCAGGCGCTTAGAGCGATAAGTCCTTGCGAATACTTAACGAGCACTTCTTTATCAATTCTTGGTCGATAATAAAACCCTTCTAAATAACCCACAGAAACTAATTTCATCAGGTTCTGATATCCAATTTCGTCTTTAGCCAAAAGTATAAGATGATAAGAAGCCTCATCAATACCTGTACTTATTTTATCAAAACGGTTTGCGGGTGCCACATAGACCTCACAACCGATGATAGGTTTTATACCCGTTTTCTGAGCTTCTAAATAAAACTCAATTGCTCCGAACATATTTCCGTGGTCGGTAATTGCCAAAGAATCCATTTTATAAAGATTCGCTAAGTTTAAGAGTTCAGGTATCCGGCAGGCACCATCTAAGAGGCTATATTGGGTATGTAAATGCAAATGGATAAAATCTGAACGAGGCATCTTAAAAAATCATTCCCATTCAATCGTCGCAGGAGGTTTTGAACTTATATCGTAGACAACGCGGTTAACTCCTTTTATTTCATTAATAATGCGATTTGAGATCTTTTCTAGAACTTCATAAGGAAGCCTGACCCAATCTGCAGTCATTCCATCAACACTTGCAACACAGCGTAAAGCCACCACATTCTCATAAGTGCGTTCATCGCCCATAATCCCCACGCTTTTTATAGGCAAAAGTATAGCAAATGACTGCCAGACCTCTCCATAAAGATCCGCATTTTTAATTTCTTCAATTACGCGTCGGTCAACTTCGCGCAGTAAATTTAATCTCGGCTTCGTTACCTCGCCAATAATCCTTATCGCTAAACCCGGACCAGGAAAAGGCTGACGGTATATTATTGTATCCGGAAGACCCAATTCTCTGGCGATATGGCGCACTTCATCTTTGAATAATTCTCTTAAAGGCTCAAGCAGTTTAAGTTTCATATACGGGGGTAGCCCTCCTACATTGTGATGGCTCTTAATACGACTGGAAGGCGCTCCTGTAGGAGATATTGACTCAATGACATCCGGATATAAAGTTCCTTGGGCTAAAAATTTTACACCTTTTACCTTTGCTGCCTCTTCTTCAAAGACCTTCACAAACTCATCGCCGATTATCTTTCTTTTTTCTTCAGGGTCTGTCACTGACTTCAACCGCTTCCAAAATCTCTCACTTCTATCCACATAAGCAAGGTTTAGATGAAAGTTTTTGCGAAACACTTCCTTTACCTGTTGGGGTTCATCCCTGCGCAGTAAGCCATTATCAATGAAGATACACCTTAATTTTCTACCTATGGCTTTATGGATTAGAATTGCCGTGACTGAGGAATCGACGCCACCACTTAAACCCAAGACTACCTTATCGCGGCCTACAATCTTTTTTATAGATTCCACCGATTCCTTGATAAATGACTCCATGGTCCAACGAGCAAGGCAACCACAAATTTTAAATAAAAAGTTACTCAAAATTTGGTTTCCCCGTTCAGTATGGGTTACTTCTGGATGAAATTGTACTCCAAATATTTTCCTCTTCTTATGAGAAATTGCGGCAACAGGGGTATTCTGTGTGTGTGCGCTAACAATAAATCCTGGCGGGACTTTCCTTACAAAGTCAGCGTGGCTGGCCCAACAGGTAAAGTTTCCCGGCGTGTGACTGAATAAATCGCGATTATCATCAATAAATAATTCAGTCTTGCCAAATTCGCGCTCTTTGGTATGTTTTACTTTACCGCCAAGCATCTCAGCAATAACCTGCATACCATAACATATGCCCAGTATCGGGATGCCTAATTTAAATATTCTCTTGTCAGGATAAGGGCCTTTTTTATCGGTTACCGAGGCCGGGCCTCCAGAAAGAATTAATCCTTTGGGCGCAAGAGCTGCTATTTCGCACGCAGGAGTATTGTAGGGAATAATCTTTGAAAAAACCTTATTTTCCCTTACTCGTCTGGCAATTAACTGCGTATACTGCGAACCAAAATCTAATATTAATATGGTCTGTCTAGTCATTTCCCCATCCCCACCCTCTGGCTAACCTGAAATATTTTTCCTTCTGTTTGGATAGAAGGTGCAATAATAATTTCCACATCATGCATTTCTTTTATATTGCTTGCGCCAAGCGAACCCATAGAGGTCATCAACGCACCCATTAAATTTTGCGAACCATCATCAACTTTAGCCGGACCAAAGAGAATTTCTTTTAATGTGCCGGTAGTTCCCACATAAATTCGTGTGCCTCGTGGAAGATTGACATGCGAGGTAGCCATTCCCCAGTGATAGCCTCTTCCGGGAGCTTCTTTTGCCCGCGCAAAGCTTGAGCCAATCATTACTGCATCACAACCGCTGGCAAAGGCTTTACAGATATCACCGCCCCTTGACATTCCGCCGTCAGTAATTACAGATACATATTTTCCTGTCCTTTTGTAATAGAAATCTCTTGCAGATGCAGCATCCACGGTTGCCGTTACTTGAGGCACACCTATTCCCAAGACGCCTCTGGTTGTACAGGCAGCGCCTGGCCCCACACCTATAAGCAATGCCGCTGCACCAGTCTCCATCAAATCCAATGTTGTTTCATAGGTTACGCAATTACCAATAATCACCGGAATTTTGGTATTTTTGCAAAATTTAAATAAATCCAAACTTTTATATTCGCGGGAAATGTGTTTGGTGGTAGTAACTGTGGATTGGACCACAAATATATCTGCTCCGCTTGAGACAGCAATCTGGCTAAATCTTTCTGCGTGCGCAGGAATACAGCTCACCACGCAAGTGGCATTTTTACTTTTTATTTCTTCTATTCTTTTAGCGATTAATTTCTCTTTTATCCCGGTGGTATAAATAGACTGGATGAGCTCTGTGGCTTTTAGGGGCGCGGCTTTGGCGATTTTTCCTAAAACAACATTAGGATGGTCATAGCGGGTTTGTACTCCATCGAGATTTAACACCGCAATGCCGCCTAATTTAGACATTTCTACCGCGAATTTTACATCCACAACTCCATCCATAGCCGCAGCCAAAATAGGAATCTTGAATTTGTGCCTGGCGATTTCAAAGGAAGTATCAACTTCATTGGGATTTATTGTGCGCCTTCCGGGAACCAGGGCGATCTCATCAAAGCCATAACATCTGCGGCTGCGCCGGCCTATACCTATCCACTCTGCCATATTAGACTCCTTTATGTAAGTTATTATTTTTCAATGAGTTAAGAATTTTCATCTCTTTTTTATGAAGGATTTAAGAAGGGATTGGGTGAAATTTTACACCAAGATTGTTTACTTGTCAACGAATATTTTTTGCACCTGGTGTCGCGTTAATCTTGCACCGTCTGGCGGTTCAATCGGGAAACTGTCCCCTTAAAATATAAAAAGGGCGAAGTTTTTTACCTCGCCCTCAACCTTTAAACTTTAAAACTTTAAACTGTTAATACATTCCTCCACCATATCCTCCTCCTGGCGGCATAGGTGGCATTTTTTCTTCTTTTTCCGGCTTATCCGTAACAATGGTCTCTGTCATCAACAACAATGCTGCAACGCTGGAGGCATTCTGTAAGGCAGAGCGGGTAACCTTGGTAGGATCAATTACGCCTGCCTCAATCATATCTACATAACTATCCTGATTAACATCATAACCTACATTGGTTTTTTCCTGTTTTATCTTCTGTACCACGACTGAACCTTCCCGACCAGCATTTTCTGCCAGTTGTCGCATAGGTTCTTCCAAAGCACGCTTCACAATATCTACACCTATTTTCTCGTCGGCTTCAAGTTTAAGTTTCTCTAATGCAGGGACGCTGCGGATTAATCCTACGCCGCCACCCGGAATTATTCCTTCTTCCACAGCAGCTCTAGTAGCATGTAAAGCATCTTCAACGCGCGCTTTCTTCTCTTTCATTTCAGTTTCAGTTGCTGCACCTACATTAATCACCGCTACTCCGCCAGCAAGTTTTGCCAAACGCTCCTGAAGTTTTTCTTTATCATAATCAGAATCGGTTTCATCAATTTGTTTCTTAATCTGGGCTATTCTGCCATTAATGGCAGCGGTTTTTCCTGCTCCCTCAACAATGGTGGTATTTTCTTTATCTACTTTTATCCTCTTTGCTCGGCCTAAATCCTCAATATCAATGTTCTCCAGTTTTATACCTAAATCCTCGGTGATGGCCTTACCACCAGTAAGGATAGCGATATCTTCAAGCATGGCCTTGCGCCTATCACCATATCCGGGAGCCTTAACTGCGCAGGTAGTTAATGTTCCGCGAATCTTGTTCACTACAAGTGTTGCCAAGGCTTCACCTTCTACCTCTTCGGCAATAATCAAAAGAGGCTTACCTGTACGGGCAATCTTTTCTAATAGAGGTAATACATCTTTAATAGAGGAAATCTTTTTCTCATAAATAAGTATATAGGCCTCCTCTAAAACTACCTCCATCCTTTCCGCATCAGTAACAAAGTAAGGAGAAAGATAACCCTGGTCAAACTGCATACCTTCTACAACCTCTAAGGTAGTGGCCGTGGCTTTTGCTTCTTCTACTGTAATTACACCGTCTTTACCTACTTTATCCATAGCCTCGGCAATCAAATCACCAATGGTTTGGTCACAGTTTGCGGCAATGGCTGCTACTTGGGCTACTTCTTTCTTGTCCTTGATAGGTGTGGAAAACTTCTTTAGTTCTTCCACTACCTTCTCAACTGCTTTCTCAATTCCGCGTTTTAAAGCCATGGGATTTGCACCCGCAGTAACATTTTTTAGACCTTCGCGGTAAATTGCTTCCGCTAAAATTGTGGCAGTGGTTGTGCCGTCGCCAGCATTATCAGAAGTTTTTTCTGCCACTTCCTTAACCATCTGCGCACCCATATTTTCAAAGGGGTCTTCTAATTCAATTTCTTTAGCTACGGTAACACCGTCTTTAGTTATAGTAGGTGAGCCAAATTTTTTATCCAGTACCACATTGCGGCCCTTAGGACCCAAGGTTACTTTTACGGCCCTGGATAATTGCTCAACGCCGCTTAAGATTTTTCTCCGGGCTTCTTCCTGATATAATAATTGTTTTGCCATATCTTTCTCCTTTCAGTCGGAAAAGTTTACAGTGTACAGCGTCGTGCTGTAAACTGCTAAACTCGTAAACTATTTTATTATTGCCAAGATATCTTCTTCGCGCATAATCAATAATTCTTCGCCGTCTTTAGTGGTAATCTCATTGCCTGAATATTTTCCGTATAAGACCCTATCACCCACTTTTACTTCTGGTGGCTGTACTGTGCCATTTTCTAAAACTCTGCCTTTACCTACAGCAACTACTTTTCCCTCTTGGGGTTTTTCCTTGGCAGTATCAGGTAGGACTATGCCGCCTTTAGTCTTATTTTCTGCCTCTAAAGGTTTAATTACTATGCGGTCGCCTAATGGTTGGATG
>CAYOMI010000022.1:0-5210 GCA_964405005.1 uncultured Planctomycetales bacterium
CAGAAAATAGATACCGCAAAAACTTCTATAGAGCAGAAAGTGGAAGCTACGAAAGAGGAAGTTACCACCGCAATTGCTGCGGCTAAAACAGAAATTGAGGCAGATACAGCCAGGATCTTGACTGCTACTGAGACAACTATTCCAGCCCAAATTACAGAAACCAAAGAGAAAGTTGAGACAGCAATGAAGTCTGAGATTCTCAACCGGGAAAATACGGTGCGTTCAGGTCAAGAATTGATTATTCGCTATCGCACATACTCAGGTCTTTCTCCAACCATAGATGTTTATGATGCCAAGAATGTGCAGAGGATTAGTAAAGGCGTAATGAAAGAGATTGGCACAACTGGAATTTATGAGTACGATGTGAAGTTCTTGACTGGCTGGGGTAGAGGAGACTTTACTATTGTCTGTTCAGAATCTACAAAAGGAACATTAGATGCCTTGATTATTTCTGTAATTAGAACAGATATTGAACAAGTTGCCGGTCAGGTCTCTGGTATATTAGGAACAACCTCCGCACTTGCTAATCTTAGAAAAGTAGCCGATACTCTTAATAGTCAATTTAGCATTATTGAGTCAGCACTTGGCAAGATTAGTAAAGACCTGGTTGATAAAGTTAAAGAAGTAGCTTCTACTGCTACCGATATCAACTCTGTCTATATGCAATTAGTAAACATTGGCAAACAGCTAAAGGAATTAGGTGCTACCCAAGAGGTTAATTTAGAGAAACTTTATAATGTTACTAAAGAGAAGAAGCAAGATATGACTTACTTAAAGAATAAGACTCAGGAATTAAAGGCAGTTATGGAACTCAATCAGAAGATGCTTGATAATATTGCCAATAAACCGGTTACCCAGACCTGGTTTGAATTCAAGTAAAAAATAGAGGTGTAATGATGTGCAAAAGGAAGTGTCTTAGTATTATCTTATTTATCATCTTGGCATCTTTTGCTATTTCCGCAGAAGCAAGCATCGTCTTAAAGGTAATCGCGGTTAATCCCTCTAAGACAGAAAAGCAGAATGTAGCCGTGAAGGCATACTTACCTAAAGAGTTAAAGCCGGAGAATATTATAGATAGTGGTGGCTTAGAGGTTGCCTATGATAACCAACAGGGTTCCTATTTTGCCTATGGCGAATATGAACTTAGGCCGGGTGGGGTCAAAGAATTAGAAATAGAAATGAGTGATATCTGGGTAATTCCGGCTGGAGAAATAGAGTCATTGCGGTTGGAGGCAGATAAGACCACTAAACTTTTAGAGAATACAGATTTTAGAGAAAGGATAAATTTTTTAAAACAAAGTATCGATTCAAAATTAAATGAGATTGAGCAAAGACAAAGTGTATCTTCAGTTAATCCTGAGAAGCATATCTCTGACTATCGTGATAATGTAAGGCTTTTAGAATCAGTAAAGGCAGATTTAGTAGTAGCAAGGAGTCTGCTTGCTCAGGCAAAGCCAATTCCTCCTATGTCTGTCTGGAAGTTAATTATAATTATAGTTATATTTTTAGGAGTAATCGGGGCAAGTTCCTATTTTATCTGGCAGGCACAGACTAAAATTATGGCCAGCCCTACCTTTGGTAGAGAAGCTAAAGAAGAGCCTTTTAGCTCGGGAGAAGGAAAAAGAGAGACTAAAGAGGAAGAGAAGTAATTATAACCGCTGATTCCACTGATAAAAATTTAATCACTGACGTCACTGATAAACATTGTAATCAGTGTTAACTAAATGAAACTTATAACCGGATTAATAATTTTCTTTTTTTTTTATTATAGGGGTAGCCTTTAGCGCTGTCACAGAAGAACTTTGGCAGTCAAAGAAAAGCACACATTTTACAGTATATTACAAGACTGAAGCCGCTCGTGATTATGTGGATGAGCTCTTAAGATTTGCTGAAAAATATTATGAAACCATCACCGAAGAATTAGGATTCCGTAGGTTTGAATTCTGGACCTGGGATAAAAAGTGTAAGATTCACCTTTATTCATCATTAGAAGAATATCAGGAAGCAGCAAATCAACCCCGCTGGTCGGGTGCAGCCGCCTACCCTAAAGAAAGATTAATCATAACATTTTTAGGTAAACCAGACTTTTTTGAGACAATTTTACCTCATGAGATGGCTCATCTTATATTTAGAGAATTTGTGGGGTATAAGACTGATTTACCTTTGTGGCTGGATGAGGGCATTGCTTGCCTACAGGAAAAGAGTAATAGAGAGTTGTATCTTCGGATTGCTAAAATCTTAGTTAAAACCTCTGTTTTTATTCCATTAGAAAAATTGACCGAGATCAGAAGGGAGGGTTTGGTGATGCAGGATGTTTTTTACGCTGAATCAGCCAGTGTCGTGCAATTTCTTCTTAAAGAATATGGTAACGAGAAATTTGTTGATTACTGCAGGAAATTGAGAGATAATAGAAACTGGAAAGTATCTTTAATAGAAGTGTATGGTTTTAAGAATTTATCAGAGATGAATGAGAAATGGATTGATTTTTTATTAAGGTAAAAGATGAAAGTAATTATTCAGACGGCATTTGAGAAACTATACGAAAATGAGACAAGAGAAGTGGTATTGCCGGGAGATGATGGAGAGCTGACTATTCTGGATTTTCATCAGCCGCTTTTATGCAGTTTAAGATGCGGCTATGTACAAGTTATCCCACGAGTCTTGGCTGAAAAAAAACATATTCCTATCAAATATGGAATTGCTAGGATCTCGGATAATGAGTTGAAGATAATGGTGGAAATTCCTTAAGAAGAAGATGCGTAATCTCACCATAATTATAATAATGTTTTTAAGTACGCTTGGGCCGGCATTAGTTATTGGATTGGTAGGTTTTGGGGCAGTTAAGGCAGTAGGTAGAAATCCAGCTGCTTCTCCGCGTATTTTACTGGCAATGATTATCGCGTTTCTTTTTGCTGAGGCAATCGCCGTAATGGCGTTACTTATGGTATATAATTTGTTTAAATAAAGATGTTAATGCAGCTTCTTATAATTCAGGTTATAACTTTTGTCGGACTTCTTTTGGTATTGAGGGCCTTATTCCAAAGACAACTGAGTGTTGCCTTGGCAAGGCTCAGGCGGTTACATGAAGAGAACCTGGCTCGGGAAGAGGAATTAAAAAAAGAATTAGAGCAGGCCAAGATCGATAAAGAAAAAGAATTAGCTAAAGCCAAGGAAGAAGCCGAAGCCATTATCAAAGAGGCAAAGGACAAATCAGAAAAAATGAGTTTGGATTCACAGGCACAAGCCAAAGAAATTGTGCAAAAGAATTTAGAACAAGCAAAGATAGAACAAGCAAAATTAGAAAAAGAGCTTCTGGGAAAATATCAGGAACGTGCTGTAGAGTTAGCAATTCGCATGCTCCAGGTTACTTTTACTGAGCAAGGAAAAGAGATGCTACAGCATCAATTAATTTCGGAATTGCTTGATGAAATGCAAAATTTAGAACAGGAGAAATTTACGGTAAAAACAAAAGAGATTAAGATTTTATCTGCCTATCCGTTAAGTAAAATAGAAAGAGAAAAGTTACTCCATATACTTTGTGATAAAGTTGGCATGGCTGTAGAGTTACAAGAAGTTAATGACCCCGGAATTATTATGGGCTTGGTTGTGCAGATAGGTGCATTGACTATTGACGGGAGCCTGCGTAACAAACTAAAGAAAATCATTCCGTATCTTAAGACAGAAGAGCCGACCGAATAATTATCTATGCAAACCAAATTAGATAAAATAAAGATTCCCCTTCTGGATGTAAAAGAAGTGGGTTTTGTTAAAGATATAAGGCGGGGTATTGCCAGGGTAAGCGGCCTTCCTTCCTGCGTGTACGGTCAAGTAGTGCAGTTTTCTAAAGGGAGTAAAGGTTTAGTTATGGGGTTTAATTCTCAGGAAGCAATAGTCATTATTTTAGGCGATGAACAAAATATCTCTGTTGGCGATGAAGTTGTCTCTTTAGCAGAGTTAGGGAGTATTCCTGTTGGCGATGGATTTTTAGGTAGGATAGTCAATAGTTTAGGAGAGCCCCTTGACGGTAAGGGAGATATTATACCTATAGCTGATTTCTTTCCGATTTTCCGAGAGGCACCAGGAGTTATGGAGAGGCAGCCAATCACTGAACCATTAAGCACAGGCATAAAGATTATTGACCTGACTATACCTATAGGCAGGGGACAAAGGGAGTTAATTATTGGCGACAGGCAAACCGGAAAATCAAGTATCGGGATTGATACTATTATTAATCAAAAGGGTAGTGATATTATTTGTTTATATTGTTGGATTGGCGGCCCGCAAGTCGCATTAAGGAAGATTCTTTACACACTCCAGCAAAAGGATGCTCTTAAATATACAATTGTGGTTTCAGCGTCTGCTGATTCATCTGCAGCAGAGCAGTATCTGGCTCCATATTCTGCTGCTGCTTTAGGCGAATATTTTATGTACAATGGAAAACATGTATTAGTTGTGTTTGATGATTTAACCAAGCACGCCTGGACATATCGACAGATGTCTTTACTGATGGAGCGCTCACCGGGCAGGGAGGCTTATCCCGGAGATATATTCTATTTACATTCCCAACTTTTGGAGAGAGCAGGTAAATTGAAGAGGGAATCAGGCAGTGGTTCGATGACAGCCTTGCCAATTGTAGAGACACTGCAGGGAGATATTACCGGCTACATCCAGACTAATCTTATTTCTATAACTGATGGTCAGATATACATCAGCTCTGCTTTATTCCACGAGGGTTTTAAGCCAGCGATTGATTTAGGGCTTTCAGTTTCACGTATCGGAAGCAAAGCCCAATATCCGGGCATAAAAGAGTTAGGCAAAGGTTTGCGATTAGAATATGCACAATATCGCGAAATGTTACGTTTGACAAAACTGCGCACGCGTTTATCTGCTGAGGCAACGGAGAAGATGCGACACGGCCAGACTCTACAGGAAATTTTGATGCAGCCAAATAATACTCCCCTTTCTACAGAAGAAGAAATAATTTTGTTTTATGCTTTTAAGCGCAAGGCGTTAGAAGTTGTTTCTCCACCTGCTTTAAAAAAATTTATTGAAGAGTTTTTTACCAATTTATCCCATGAAGACCCGGCCTTGGTTAACCGGATAAGAGAAAAGAAAGATTTAACTGCCGATATAAAAATGGATCTGGATAGAGAGATTGATGAGTTCTTTAAAAGATTAAAAACAGAAGAAGATAAGGCAAGCGGCAGTTA
>CAYOMI010000022.1:5310-15435 GCA_964405005.1 uncultured Planctomycetales bacterium
ATGCGTCCTTTATCTGAATTAAAACAAGATTTTGAAGTCAGCCAAAGTCTGGAGGATATAATAGATGTTTTAAAGACAGCTGCGACGATGCAATTCCGAACATTCCTGTTAAGAGAAAAACCCAATGAGGATTTTCTTAAAAGTTTAGAGGAGATTTTTAGTATATTAGTAGAGAAAAATATCCATCACCCCTATTTATCTGACCGTAAGAACCTACCTTCAAGTATCACCGTGGTAACTTCGGATGAAGGATTTGTCGGAGAATTGAACACTTCACTTATTAATGCTGGCTTAGGTCAGTATAAACTTAAGGATGATGAGATTGTTGTTTTGGGTGAACGCGGGGCAAGATACCTGGAAGATATGAAGCAAAGTTTTATATTTTTCTCCGGAATTTCCGATGAAATTAATTATAAAGAAATCGAGAAACTAAGGGATTATCTGTTAAAGGGATACCGCAAAAAATTCGGACGGATTTTCATAATTTACCCCCAATTTATATCCTTAACTGTTCAAAGAGTTACAGTATGGCAATTTTTGCCTTATCAATCGCCGGCTGCTATAGCCCAAAAACAATTTGGTCACCTAACCGAAGAAATATTAGTTGAACCCTCAGTAAACAAAATCCTAGAATCTCTAGTTGAGCTCTGGATGGGATTTAAGCTTCTGGATATATTCTGGTCATCCAAGCAATCTGAATTCGCCGCCAGAATTATGCATCTAGAAGGGAGCACTCAGGAACTGAGGCATTTAAAACAAAAACTTTCCTTTGAGTATTTCCGGCAGGTGCATAATCTAAGGGACAAAGTCATACGCGAAATCAGTGCCTCCAAGATACTATTAGGGAGAAAGTAAGACACTCACAGAGCGAAGAAAAAATGGAAGATATAAAAGGTAAAATAGTATCAATATACGGTTCAGTGGTAGATGTTCAATTTGAGTGTGGAACTCTTCCGGCGCTTTATGAGGTAATTAAGGCTTCAACCTTTGATGGTAATGAAGTTGTCTTAGAGGTTGTTGAGCATCATGAGCCGAATATTTGTAGATGTATCGCCTTAAATCCCACTTACGGTATCAGAAGAAATTCTTCTGCTTTTGCTACAGGTAAACCCCTTTCTGTTTCTACTGGAGAGAAAGTTTATGGAAGGGTATTGAATGTTTTAGGTGGACCTATTGACGGCAAAGGAGCGGTTGATAGATCAGAGACTGTTCTCATCCGTAATCCATATATGTCATCTGAAAGGAGAAAATTCTTAGAAGAGAATATAAAACTTAAATTTGAGATTATGGAAACCGGGATTAAAGTTATAGATTTACTTTCTCCTTTAATTAAGGGGTCTAAAACAGGAATCTTTGGTGGCGCAGGTTTAGGTAAGACCATATTAATCCTTGAGATAATCCATAATATCATTACCCAACAACGGGGTGCGTGTGTGTTCGCGGGTGTAGGCGAGCGTATAAGAGAGGGCAATGAGTTGTACTATGAATTTGAGCGTACCGGATTATTAGCGCGTTCAATATTGGTTTTTGGCCAGATGAACGAATCCGCCGGTGCACGTTTTGAAGCTGCATTTACCGGAATAGCCATTGCCGAATCTATCCAGCAAAAGGGTAAGGAGATTTTATTTTTTATGGATAATGTATTCAGATTCGCCCAGGCAGGCTCAGAACTATCTGCTCTCTTAGGCAGGATTCCTTCAGAGACAGGATATCAGCCTACCTTAATGAGTGAGATTAGCGAATTCCATGAACGTATAAGATCTGAAGAGAAAGCAGCCATCACTTCTGTAGAGGCAATTTATGTTCCTGCGGATGATTTGACCGATCCAGCAGTAGTAGCCATATGCGAACATTTAAATTCAACAGTTGTTTTGTCCAGGGACCATGTGCAACGCGGATTATATCCAGCCGTAGATTCATTACAGTCCAGCAGCAGTTTTATTGATCCTAATGTTATAGGAAAAAGACATTTTGAAATTGCGCAGGAGGTAATCAGGCATTTTCAAAAATACAAGGAACTTGAGCGTATTGTTTCAATTATCGGTAAGGAAGAGTTATCAAAACAGGAACGCATTATTTTTGAAAGGGCAATAAAATTACAGAATTTTCTTACCCAGCCCTTTTTTACTGGCGAGTTATATATAGGCATGAAAGGGATTTATGTGCCATTGGAGGAGACGATTTTAGGCTGTGAAAAGATTGTTTCGGGTAGACTTGATTCTATAGCCGAAGATAAATTTTATATGATTGGGCCAATATCAGGGGTTGAGAGTTAACCAAAAAACCAAAAATAAGTTTTTCGGTTTTTACGTTTTTAGGTTTTTAAGTCTGAACAGAAAGCAAGGAAGATGGCAAAGATCGGTGAATTATTAATTCAGAAAGGCCTGATTACTTCACAGCAACTTGCGTTAGCATTAAATGAAAGTAAAAAAACTGGTGAGATTATTGGTGAGGTTTTGGTAAGGTTAAATTTCGTTACGCAAAGGCAATTATTAGAAGTGTTAGCTGAGCAGCTCGGCCTCCCTTATTATTCCAGCCTGAAAGATATATCTATATCAAGCGATGTCATCAAGGCGGTTCCTGCAAAGTTTGTCTGGCACTATAAATTTATACCTCTTAAAATAAAGGGTAAGACCCTAACCATCGCTGTTTCTGATCCCTTGGCGGTCTGGCCGATGGAAGACTTGAAACTACACTTAGGTTATGATGTGGAAAGGGTGTTGACTACAGAAGATGAGATAATGGCAGCAATACGGCGTTATTACGGAATAGGGGCAGAGACCGTAGAGGAGATTTTAACTCAGAGTAGTGTTGTAGCAGAAAAGGGAAAAATCAAGTATGAAGAGATTGAGGATTTAGAAAAATCCGCTCAAGACGCTTCAGTAATTAAGTTAGTTAACCAGATATTGTCTGAGGCAATTTCATCTCGGGCCACAGATATCCATATCGAGCCATATCGTGACCACGTGCGTGTAAGATATCGCATTGACGGTATTCTTTATGATATGCGCGTGCCAGAGCAGATAAAATATTTACAATCTGCAGTTGTTTCGCGTGTAAAGATACTTTCGAATCTGAATGTAGTAGAAAAACGTCTGCCTCAAGACGGACGGGCAATAATAAAGATTGGTGATAAACAAGTTGATTTAAGAATTTCTATTATTCCTTCTATCTATGGAGAAAATGTAGTAATCAGGATATTACCGGTGCATCTTCTTTTTAATTTAGAGGATTTAGGATTTAACCCCGTGGATTTTAAAAAAATGGAGGAGTTGATGCTAAAGCCCCACGGGATTGTTTTTCTTACTGGTCCTACTGGAAGCGGTAAAACCACCACGCTTTATGCTTGTTTAAGCAAATTAAATAAGGATGCGGTAAAGATTATTACTATTGAGGACCCGGTTGAATATGAGTTGTCAGGAATTATGCAGATTCAGGTAAAGCCAGAAATTGGGCTTACCTTTGCTAATGCATTGCGTAGCATCCTGCGTCACGACCCTGATATAATGATGGTAGGCGAGGTAAGAGATTTAGAGACAGCAGAATTGGCAATTCGTACTGCTTTGACCGGACATCTCATTTTTTCTACCTTACATACAAATGATGCGCCCAGCGGTGCCACCCGACTTTTAGATATCGGAATTGAGCCGTACCTGGTTGCCTCTTCGGTGAATGCCTTTATCTCCCAGAGATTGGTAAGAGTGGTTTGTCCTGCTTGCAAAGAGGAAATGCAGGATAAAGAACTTCTCCCCGATGTTTTTAAAAATATGAAGATTTATTATGGGAAGGGTTGTGAAAATTGTAAATTTATTGGTTATAAAGAAAGAACCGCTATTTATGAGATACTTATTGTAAATGAGGATATAAGGGAACTTATTTTGCATAAAGCCTCTGCTTACCAAATTAAAAAGAAGGCTCAAGGATTAGGATTTAGAACTTTGCGGGAGGCAGGCATAGAAAAGGTTAAGCTGGGGATAACTACGCCTGAGGAGGTCCTGCGAGTTACAGAGATGGAGGAATAAATTCGGTGTGCGGTGTTCGGTTTTCGGTGTTCGCCGCTAACCGCTAACTGAGAACCGAAAGAGATGGCGAAATTTTCATATAAAGCAAAGAAAGGATTAGACCAGACTTTTGAAGGAACTATTGAGGCAGAAAATCAGGATGAGGCTTTAAATAAAATAATAGCACAAGGATTATTCCCTATTAGCATTACCGAGGCTGTTATTGCTAAGGAGGAGCCCAAAAAGACACCTCGTGTAAAAAAAATTAGCAGAAAAATTGGCTCATCTGAGATTCTCACCTTTACCCAGAAATTAACCACCCTTATCCGGGCAAAAGTAGAGTTGCTTTCAAGTCTTAAGATTCTTTATGAACAGACAGAGAATAGTCGTCTTCAGGAAATTATTTTAGAAATATACAATGCTACTAAAGAAGGCAAGACTTTTTCCGAATCGCTTTCACATTTTCCCAATGTATTTTCTCCTCTGCTTGTGAATATTGTCAGAGCGGGAGAAGCAAGTGGCCGCCTGGATTCTAGCCTTGAGCAAATAAGTGAGTTTTTGTCTCGACAAGAAGCATTAAAGACTAAGGTGCGGGTTGCCTTGGCTTATCCTACATTACTTTTTTTTGTAGGAGTGGCGAGTATTTTTGTGCTGATAAACTTTGTTGTCCCCCGTCTTAAACCTATCTTTGAAAGTTTAAGGAATCAACTTCCGCTTATCACCAAGATTATTCTACAAATAAGTATGCTGTCCAATAAAACTTGGTGGATAATTTTGGGTATTATCGCTTTGGTAGTTTTCATTTTGTATGAAAAAAAGGGTAGTTCCTTTTTAAACTCTTTTATAAAAAAGATAAGGAACGGTATTCCTATTTTTAAGAGATTAGCGATGAGCCAGGAACTGGCTCATTTTTCGCAAGCCTTGGCTCTGCTTTTAAAAAGCGGAGTGCCAGCACTTAAGTCTTTAGAGGTCTCAACCCCTACTATTGAAGACACAAAATTGAGACGGGGATTAGAAAATGTTTGTAAAGATGTTTCGAGGGGCGAGAGTTTATCTAAAAGTATGGGGTATCAAACCAACCTGCCGAATTTTTTTACTAAGATGATTGCAGTCGGAGAAGAATCAGGTAGACTGACGGAAGTCTTAGATGAGATATCTCATTCATATACACAACAGATAGAATCAGATATTGCGCTTATCACTTCACTCCTTGAGCCCATTTTAATTCTTGTGTTGGGATTAATCTTGGGGAGCATCGTATTGGCTATCCTTCTTCCTACTTTTCAGATAACACAATTCGTTCATTAAAGATGAGACTACCCATAGGATTAGAGATTTCTGAACAGTACCTAAAGTTGGTAGTAGCTAAGTCTGGCGTAGCGCATCCAAAGCCATCTGATTGTATAGTTGAACCTATTTTATCATTTAGCGATGAGCAGATTGCTAATACAATTATAGGTCTATTAAAAAAATGGAAATTAAAGCCAAAATCTTTAGCTCTATGTTTATCTAGAAATCTTGTTACAGTAAGGAACTTACACCTCCCTTCTCAGGATGACAAAGAAATTACTCAAATGATTGATTTAAATATAGGCCGAATTGTGCCTTATAAAAAGGAAGAGATAGCTTTTGGTTATCGGATCTTAGGCGTAGATGAGATGGGCTATACCAAGTTGATATTGGCTCTTGTTAAAAGCGATTGTTTAAGAAGGCAGTCAGAAATTATTGAAAAGTTAGGTTTTTTCATAGACAGGATAGGTCTAAGTTCTTACGGGGTTTGGGAGTGGGTTCTGAGCAACCACCATTCAGAAATAAATCAAACAGACCTCTATCTTATATTAGACATTGATTCAGCCTTCACTGATTTTATTATCTTTTCATATAACAATCTGCTTTTTACACACAGTATTAATCTGGGCGCAAATAATATCCGCGATAGCCAAGAGATTGGAATCACAAAACTTTTAGGTGAACTCAGGCAATCTTTAATAATGTTTTATAATGAGGAGATAAACAAAAAGCCCGCTTTAGTATTTCTTTCGGGCGCTAATGTTAAACCCGATTTAAGTAAAACCATCGAAACTGAATTAGAAATTCCAGTAAAGCTTGTGATTAGTCTGTATCCTTCAGAAGTTTTAAAATCAAAGGAGAAAGATATCCTTGGGGGATGTTCTTTAACAGGAGTAGCCTCATTGGCTTTAAAAGATAATGAACACCAATTTTACTTTTTACTCCCGGAAATACAAATTAGAAAATTCTTAAGAGAAAAGACAAAAGACCTAATTATTTTAGGCACTTCCTTGATTTATCTCTTTAGTATGACTTGCGCTATATTCTTGGGTAAGATTTATAACCAGCAGAGTTATTTAAATAAATTGAACCAGCGCTACAGAGCTATTGAGAAGGACTTAGGAGACTTATTGGAACAATCAGCTAAAATTGAATTTGTCAAGGTGTATCTTGCTCACCGTCAGTTGCCTTTAATTGTTCTTTCGCAGTTGCAGAAAATTATACCCGATGAGATATCCGTTAATTCTGTAAGTATAGATGAGGAAAATAGGGTAACTATACGTGGACAGGCGGTTCAACTGTCCGATGTATTTAAATTCATTAGTACCCTTGAGAGTGAAAAACACTTTAAGGATGTTCAGACAAAATCTACGCGTAAGAAAAAAGTCAAAGATAAAGATTTAACCGATTTTGAGTTAAGTTTTCTTTCAAGTCCCTAAAAGATGAAACTTCAATTAAAAGGCAAGCAAAAGATTTTAGTTTTTGCGGTTATTGGCATGTTGGCTACCATTTTTATTGCGCGTTTTATTTTTTCAAATTTAGGAAATCGTTTAAAACAACTTAGTCAGCAAGTAAAATTAGGAGAGGCAAAGTTAAAGAAGGGAATAGAGATTCAGAGAATAAAGGATACAATCATTAATGATTATAAGAAATACCAGCCTTATCTAAAAATAGAGCAAATGGAGCAACGGCAAATAATTGAGGAATTATTAAGAGAAACAGAACGCATCGCTAAGGATTCAGGAGTATCTATCATAAGTTTAAGTCTTCAGGAGTCATCAAAACAGCTCAAAGAATATAAAAAATACAAAGCAGATCTACGTATGGAAGGAAGTGTAGAGCAGATACTTAATTTTCTTTATAAGGTTGGAGATAGCAAACTTTTGATAAAATTAGATAGATTATCTTTTAGTCCAAAGGATGAACAGGCAAGTTTATTAAAAGCAGAGACGACCGTAAGTATAGCCATACCTTAAATGAGATGAAAAAAGGTTTTACCTTAGTTGAACTTATGATAGCTGTTTCTATATTGTGTATTGGCATAGTTTTAGTTTTACGTTCTTTCCTGAATACAGCCTCAGCCTTAAATTCTCTCCACAACCGGATTATAGCAATACAGTATCTCGAAACTAAAATAAATGCCTTAGAACAAAAGGCACTTCAAGATGGAGGTGTTCAGGCAGGAGATACGCAGGAGGAATTAGTAATGTTGGGTAGTCGCAATGCCGTCTTTAAATCAGAAATACATTCTTTGGATGTTGAGGAACTCAAAGAAGATGTGAATGAGATCAAAATGAGCCTATCCTGGCAGGAGGCAAATAAGGAGAAAAATGAAGTTTTGGTTACATATATGGAGAACAAGAAATAGTCAGGAGGGTTTTACCCTTGTAGAAACTTTAGTTGTAGCAACCATTTTTTCTATCATCGGTTTAGGTATAACTACCAGTTTTGTTTCCGGAATAAAGTTGTGGGATAGGGCAAAAAATATAGATTTTGCTAAATGCGAATTTCTTTTAGACATGGAAAAGATATCGCGGGATTTCCGTCAGATTGTAGACATTCCCGTGATTGGATTTGAAGGCGATTCTGTAAAGGTTTCCTTTCCTGCCTTAATTGGTGATTCCATTGTTAAGATTACCTATAAATTTGACCCTGAAAGAAAAACGCTTCTCTATAAAGAAGTAGGTCTAAAAGATATTATTTCGGGTGAAGAGGAAGAAAATTATACAGAAGAAAAGATGCTATCTTTAAAGGAATTATCTTTAAGTTATTTTTGTTGGGATAGGGAGAAAGAAATCTATGACTGGAAAGATAGCTGGGTAAAAGATAAAGGAATATTTTCTGCAATAAAATTAGAAGGGAAATTTAAGGGTGAGGCATTCACTAAGATTATCTTTATCCCCATATCGTAATTCAGGCAGTATCCTGATTATTGCAATCTGGATTCTTGTATTTTTTTCCATTTTAAGCGTGGGTTTATATAGCATTATTTCTTCTCAGATAAGATTAGCTAAGAGTGTGGAAGAAAGATTCCTTTGCGCACATCTGGCAAAAGCAGCTTCTATTTATGCTCAAACAGAAAGAAAAAAAGATAAGACTGCCTACGATACTTTATATGAGTTAAGACAGAAACAACAAAGGCAGTTAGGCTTAGGAAAATTTATTTATACATTAGTTGATGAGGAAAGTAAGATTAATATAAATAATTGTTCGGCTGAGGTTATTGCACGTCTGCCGGGGCTAAACTTAGAATTAGCGAAAAGTATAACCAATTCTTCATTAAGACCATTTCATTTAAAAGAAATGATTACACTTGTAGAGGGAATTACAGAAGGAATCTTTAAAGAATGCAAAGATTTTATTACGACATATTCGGAGGGCAGGGTAAATATAAATACTGCGCCACTTGAAGTATTGAAAATATTGGGCTTAGACGAACGACTCGCTAATGCTATAGAAGATTTTCGTCGAGGCTTAGATAATCAGGAGGTAACTGAAGACGACGGCGTATTTGAGAATACCGGTGAAATTATCAGTAAACTAGTTTCGTTTAGAGGATTATCCGAGACACAAAAAGCAACTCTTTCGCAATTGATTAACCAGGGCTTAATCACTACAGAATCAAAAAACTTTTCTCTGCAAATAGAAACACAGATTTTAGATAAGTCTGCAATGAGATATACTATTGTTATGGATAAAGACAAAATAAGACAGTGGAGGGAGGAATAAAAGGGGTTATGGAAGAAATATTTATTAAAGATATAATGACACCTAATCCTATTGCTTTGGATGTCGAAGATAATTTTAGCAGGGTTGAAGAATTTTTACGTACATATAATATAAGACACTTGCCTATTATAGACAAAGATGGAATAGTGGTTGGGCTTATTACACAAAGGGACCTTTACAGGATATGTCCTCCAAGAAGAACTTTAGAAGGAGATTTGATTTATGAGAAGATACGTTTGGATAGTTTTATCTTAAAATACGTAATGACAAAAGATGTTTTAACCCTTAGTCCTAATGATACGTTAGGCAATAAGGATTATGAAGGCAACAAAATATGGGTGTTTACCAATAGTTGATGAGAATAAAAAGCTTGTTGGTATAGTTACTCAAATAGACCTATTAAGAGCTGTTGCTTCTTTTTACAAATAAAATAGTAGACGAAATTAACTTAAAGATGTAAAAAGAAAGGTAACTAAAATAAAGACTAAATCTATAAAACGAGGTGGAAAATGAGAAAAAAGGGATTTACTTTGGTGGAATTGATGCTGGTAGTAATTATTATTGGTGTTTTGGCGGCAATGGTTATTCCTCGTCTAACCGGAAGATCTGAAGAGGCAAGAAAGGGGGTAGCAAGGGCAGATATTGACCTCAATATTGCAACCGCCCTAAAACTTTATGAACTTGATAACGGGGTATTTCCTACCACGGAAGAAGGGCTGGATGCCTTATTAACTGCCCCTGCCTCAGCCAAGAATTGGAAAGGTCCTTATTTAGAAAAAAAACCTATTGACCCTTGGGGCAACCCATATCAATACAAATCCCCCGGCACACATCGCACAAAGGATTATGACCTGTATTCTTTAGGCAGAGATGGAGTGGAGAGCGGAGATGATGTGGTTAATTGGGAAAAGTAGAAGTAGAGGACCTTTTACCAGCTAAATCGGTCCGTTTGGTTTTAGTTATAACCCTTTGTTTAACTCTGGCCGTACACAAAACATAAAATAAATCATCGTCATTGCGCCCTTATCAAACTATCAAATCCTCTTTCCTTTCGCAGGCAAGGTCTAATCCTTCACTTCCTAATGCTTTTATTGCTTCTAATCCC
>CAYOMI010000023.1:0-14948 GCA_964405005.1 uncultured Planctomycetales bacterium
GGTAAAGATATTGCTTTAGTTTCTGATGCAGGCACTCCGGGGATTCTTGATTCCGGTTATAATTTAATAAATTTAGCCATAAAGAATAATGTTGAGATAACTGCTATTCCAGGACCAACTGCTTTTGTGGATGCTCTTATATTATCCGGCAAACCTAGCCATAAATTTGTCTTTGTAGGATTCCTGCCTAACAGGCCTCAGGCGCGGCGTAACCGGCTTAAACAATTAGCCAAGCTAAAATACACCCTAATTTTTTATGAATCCTGTCATCGGATTTTGGCCACTTTACAGGATATTCAATCGATTTTTGGGGATAAAGAAATAGTTTCAGCCAGAGAGTTAACCAAGAAATTTGAAGAAATAAAACGTGCTAAAACCAGTCAAATCCTCGCTTATTTTAAGGAAAATAAGCCTCGCGGAGAATTTGTGATAATTATCTAATATATCTTTTTTTCCTTTCTCCTTGACGAAAGATTCCTTGTAAAGTAAAATAAAATTTAATATAAAATCAAGGATGCGCGGGTGGTGGAATGGCAGACACGCAAGCATGAGGGGCTTGTGCCGTAAGGTGTGGGGGTTCAACTCCCCCCCCGCGCACCAAAAATAAAACCCGCTCATAAAAGCGGGTTTTATTTTTCTAATTTTAAAATTTAATTAGCTCTTTCGCTGGTTTTTTATGTAATTAGAGCGTTCCAAGCGCTTGGCCTTTTCCTTTAGCTCCGCGCCGATTTCACCGATCTGGGCGACATGTTCTATTTTTATAAATTCATTGGTAACCACCCCGATAGAAATTGAGAGAAGGGGTATTTTTTGTTCCTGTCCTTTTCGGTCGCGGGCAATGGTATAGCCATTTTTTCTATCCGTTGCATTATAAAAAGTAGGGGAGACCTCTTCAAAATCAGCGATTATTTTCTGACAGAGGTAGTCAACTTTATTAGGAGTGGTAACAATCACAAAATCGTCTCCACCAATATGGCCAATAAAATCATCGGGATTTCCTTTTTGCTGCACAGAACGGATTAGAATACGCGCAGTTTCCTTTATTACCTCATCACCATGTTCAAATCCATATTTGTCGTTGTAGGCCTTAAATTTATCCAAATCTAAGTAACAGACAGCAAAGGGATCTTTACTGTTAATGTGCCTGTCCAGTTCTTTTAAAATAGAGACATTTCCTGGAAGCCGGGTTAAAGGATTCGCCTCTAAATCCCTTTCTGTACGACGCAGAATCATGCGCATACGTGCCAGTAGTTCTTTGGGTTCAAAGGGTTTAACCACATAGTCATCTGCGCCAGCATCAATGCCACCCACCTTATCGCCTATCTCGCCTTTGGCAGTGACCATAATTATAGGTAGATGCCGAAGCAAGAGATCCTGTTTAACCAGGCGGCAGACCCGGCGGCCGTCGATTTTAGGTATTTTATAGTCAAGAAGGACCAAGTCAGGTGATTTTGTGGCAATTAATTTTAATGCTGCTTCGCCGTCCTCAGCTTCAATGACTTCATAGTTTTCTTCTGAGAGAGTAAGTTTCAAAACATCCCTTATGTCAGGGTCATCGTCTACAATAAGTATTTTTATCGCCATAGCTTAGATTAACTTATGGGTAAAGTAAAACTAAAGGTTGAACCCACCCCCTCTTTGCTATTTACCCAAATTTTTCCTTTGTGTGCTTCAATTATGTGTTTTACTAAAGAAAGGCCTAGCCCCGTGCCTTTTAATTGTTGATTAATCGGATTATCCACACGATAAAATTCTTCGAATATCGCCTCTTGTGCTTCTTGAGGAATTCCGTAGCCCGTGTCCGCTATATCCACCTGCACCATTTTATTAATTTTATGGACATTGATGCTGATTTTACCTTTGGGAGGTGTAAATTTAATGGCATTTCCAATTATATTGATAAACACGCGTTCGATTTGGCTACGGTCAACAAGGACATTTTTGGTCTCCGATGGAATATTAATACTTATTTCAAGCTGTTTTTCTTTTAATTGTACAGATAATAGATCCACTATCTGCTCCACTATATTTTTTAAGCTCTGTTGTTCCTGTTTCATAGTTACCCTACCGGATTCAAGGCGTGCTATATCCAGAAGATCGTTAACCATATGCACAAGCTCGTCGCTATGGCGGTTAATTTTCTCTAAGCGTTCTTGCACTTCAGAGGGAATACTGCCTAATTTGCCTGTAAGCAATATCGAGGCATAACCTTTTATGGAGGTAAGGGGAGTTCTTAATTCATGCGAGACGCTGGAGACAAAATCGGTTTTACGTTTACTGATTAGATTTAGCTCATCCAAGGCCCGGCTTAATTCATGGGTTCTTTCCTCAACCTTAATTTCGAGTTCTTGTTGGGCTTTCCAGGTTTTTTCAAAAAGTCGAGAGTTCTCCAATGCCTGGCCAACCTGATTGGCGAGAATAGTAATTAGTTCTGCATCTCCTTCTGTAATGAAAGTATCCTGATTTTGTGTGCCCACCCAGAAAAAACCCTTACTTCCTTCTTTGGGTAAGACTGGTGCAATAACAAACGAGATTGACTTAAAGATCTGATTTATATTTTCTTTGCTGATATTATCAATATCTGAAAGGGAAGAAATTACCTTTTCCTTTCTTATTAATTCTATAAATAAATCCTGCTGCGAGTCAATAAAAGATTTTATTGTTTTAGCTTCCTCTTGTGAATAGCCAATATTGAGGTGAGGAAGGAATTTTTTTTCTTTATCGTTCCATAAAAATACCAATGCCTTTTCAAAACCAAGTTCCTCTAAATATCCCGCCTCAATTCTTTTAAAAACTTGGCTTTCTTCCAAGGTTGTGCTTATTGCCCGGGATAATCTTTGTAGGGTATATAAACCAGATATTTTTTTATCTAATTCCTCCTGAGTTCTGTTTAATTCTATATCAGTACGCACCACCAGTTTTGCCTGCTCATCCATCTCATCCAGAGATTTCTTTAATTTACTATTCATAGTTTGTTGTTCTCTTAATCTTCGCAGAGTATAGGATAAAGCTACGGCAAGCAAAGCCGCAGCCATTATTCCCGTAATTCCGAGTATATGAATTACTGAAGCATTATTGAACATATAAATCTAACCTGCAATACCTACAATATTAATAGTCTGATTATGGAAATATGTCTTCCCTAAGTAACTAATTGCTCGCAGCGGTGCTTGTTCTCCATAAGTGTATATACCAATAATAGGAGTATCGTGGTCTACTTTTTCTTTAATAATTTCTATTTCCCGATTTGCCTGTCTGCCAAGTAATATATATCTCGAAACCGAATCAAATACAAGCACAAAATTAATTTTGCGTCCTATCAGGTTCTTTTGCATTTCATCTATTGCTTGCTCTGTAGCGAGAAGACAGGAGTCTTTTGTGCCAATCATTAGTCTTACCAGACTATCCTGGGGAACATTGCCCTGAAAAATAAGCGAGCCATCTTTTTCTATAGAAAGGATATTTCTTAAAAGGTATTCTTCTTCACCGGCAAGATAGATTCCCAGAGGATAAAGTATGGAGATACGCCTTAATTCTTTTTTTAGTTCGTATGAACTTTGTGCAAAATAATCCTCATATAAATTTAGAGCAGGCGCATTATCTATTTCATTGACAATATTACCGCTGGATTTAGTTACATAACGCGATTTTCCTAAGGGTTTCCATCCATGTTTGATCCCTAGGCCAAAATTTAATTTTCCTCCCAGCAATATTCCACAGGCAGCATCCCAGAGAATATCCTGATTAAAATATAAATAAGTTTTCTGAAAAGTCAGATTATCCGAGGCGCATGCCCCTACAAGGGGAAAACTTTTTCCTAGTCTCTCTTGGATGCCAGAGATAAGACCTGAACCATCTGGAATTAATCCATCAGAAAATATAATGCTTAAATCTCGACGGATATCCTTACATCCATACAATAACTTTTCTCCCAACTCTTCTCCTGCGGCCAGCGTAGATTTTTTATTAATTTCTCTCACACAGGCGCTATTAAAATATGTCTCCTCAGATAGGTTAAAAAGAATAACAGCTATACCGTACTTTAAGATACCTTGGTGGGAAATAATTGCCAGGCTACCACAGCCAATACAGGGCACTGTACCCAAGAGAGTAGCGATTGTTTTGAGGACTAATGGATGGGCGAATTCTACTGAACTAAATACAATTACAAAATCAATTTTGTCTTTATTCAGATTAGATCTTGCCTGGCTGACAGCTTCTTTGACTGCCTGGATTTGATCTGTTATAGTGCTTAAGCCTACGCCAACCTTTATGGCCATAATTATAATGTATATAATAAGATTTGCTGGTTTTAGTATATAATGTAAAAAAGGTGAGGTCAATAAATTTATTGACCCCCTTACAAATTATGATATTATTTTATAATATGGCGCTATCGTCTAGCCCGGTTTAGGACATCAGCTTCTCAAGCTGAGTACACGGGTTCAAATCCCGTTAGCGCTACTAGAAGAAGATTTCTCTTGCAATTTTAGAAACTTTGTGATAAATAATAAAAAGATAAGGAGGTTTGATGCGTGAACATTTAGGATTTTTAGGGGTATCCAGTGCAGTGGTAAAAATTGCTGCCTGGATTTTTTTATTATTGGGTATTGTAGGTGGTTCGTCTATAATTTTAGGCTGGGCACCCTCTTATCCTCATTGGATGGGGATTATAATCTTAGTGGTATATGCGTTCTTCTTCTTTTTTCTCTATCTTATTGCCAAGATTGCCGATTTGTTAATCAGGATTATCAATGAGATTAAAAAGGAATAATTAAAGGGAGGAAGAATTATGTTTAGGCAGTTAGTTTTCAAGCGTCATTTAATTATTTTTTCCCTCCCATTCTTTTTACTATCCGTTTTTATTGTCGGATGTGATAAACTCAATCTTTTGAATATAATAACTGGCAGGACTTCCTCTGGTCCTGCTGCAGCTCAACGCGTAGTCAAAGGTACAATTATTGCTAAAATAAATGACTATCCTATCACTTTGGAGGATTTAAATCAGGAAATAGATGCCTATAATTCTCTTGTTCCTCCAGATAAACCTGAACAAAAGATTTCTACGCGAGAACAGAAGATCGAGTATCTCAACAAAGACCTAATTCGCCAAATTTTGCTTTATCAGGAGGCGCTGAGGAGAGGTATAGATAAAAATGAAGATATATTAAGGGCACTGGAGAAGACCAAGATGAATCTTTTGGCAATGGAATTAGCTAGAGAGGAGATTGCTAATATAGATGCTAGCCCTGAAGAGATAGAGGAGAGCTATCAGCTTTATAAGGAGCAGTTTAAAGAGCCAGAGGAAAGACAAATCCGGGAAATAGTTGTGCCTACTGAACAGGAAGCAAGAGAGATTCTTATTCAACTTCTTCAAGGAGCAGATTTTGCTACCAAAGCCATAGAACGTTCTAAATCTGCTAGTGCCAAAAACGGAGGAGATTTAGGATTTATCCAAAAGAATCAAAAGTTTCCCCAGTTTGCTGCAGTTGCCTTTTCCGATGCATTGGAAGTAGGTAAAATAAGCAATATCTTTAAAGGTCCAGATGGTTATTATATTATAAAATTGGAAGCCAAACGGGGAGGTAAACAAAAATCACTTTCAGAAATGCAGGAAGATATAAAAAGAGGGCTAATTATTTATAAACAACAAGATAAAATAAACCGTTTAGTGGATAATCTTGACAAGGCAGCCAAGAAGGAGATTTACGAGAACGAGATAAAATAGAATTATATATAGAGAGGTGTGAATAAATGCCCAAACAGAAGATTGTTATTTTAATAATCGCGATTTTTTTAGCAGCGATGTCTGTATTTATGGTTAAGTCTTATATTGAACAGCAACAAAGAATTATGCAAGAGCAGACAAAGCGAAAATTAGAAGAAGAAAAGGCAAATCAGGCAGTGGTATTATTGGCAAAGCAAGAAATATCCCGCGGTTCGCCCATTTATCCCGAGATGCTATATACTGCAATTGTACCTAAAAAGTTTGTTCAACCTCAAGCACTTACTTCTTCTGATAGTGTAGCAGGTATGGTAGCTGCTGTGACTATCTCTAAAGATGACCAGTTAACTTTAAATAAACTTGCTTATCCCAAGCAGGCCATTGGCAGTAGTCTATCTTCAAATACACCAGTTGGCAAAAGGGCAATTACTATTTCAGTAGACAACATTGCTTCTTTGGTAGGCATGATTAGACCGAGTGATTATGTAGATGTGGTGGGCGTGCTTTCTGTTCCGAAAGATACTTCTGAAGGTAAACGGGTAACTCAGCCGGCAGTTGTGCCTTTGTTTCAGAATGTGCTGGTTTTAGCAGTGGGGCAAGAAACAAGCGCAGTAAGTTTTGCGGATGCACGCTACAAGAAGACAGAAAGAAAAGAAATTTCACCCTTTATTACCCTTGCCCTTACCCCGCAGGAAGCAAATCTTATTGCCTTTGTTCAGGAACAAGGAAAGATAAGATTGTTTCTGCGTTCACCTAATGATTCCCAGATAGAAACCATACCATCTGCTAATTGGGATACTTTATTGAGATATGGAATACCCAAAGAGGCAGCCAGGCCTACTTCTAAAGAGGAGGTAGAGGCAAAAGGATACATAGAGATATATCGCGGTCTAACCAAAGAAAGGATACCTCTGTATAAATAAGAGGAGCAAGAATGAAAAGATCTTTTTTTGTTACCTTTTTAATTATTATTAACTTATTAATGATTTTTTCTTTACACGGCTATACCTCAGATAAAGAGATGGAAGAGCTCAAATTATACTTAGGTCAAGTAGAAATTCTTCCTGTACATAACCCCACCCGCATTATAATTAGTAATCCTAGTATAGCCGATATCACAAATGTTACGCGAGAAGAAATGACTATCGCTCCCAAGGGCATTGGTACAACCACCCTTATATTCTGGGATAATTATGGAGAGCAGTCTTATCGTATCAGGGTATTTGCTGAAGATATTAATGAGATAAAGCGCAGGGTAGATAATATGCTTAAGAAACTTAATCTGCCTGATATATATACCCAGGCAGAAGAAGAAGAGGGTAAGGTTATACTTTTAGGTAAAGTTAAGAGTCCACAGGACAGAGAGCGGATTAACGTTGCGCTAGGGACATTAAAGGATAAGACAGTTGAACTTATTGAAGTAAAAGAAGAGGAGGCTGCTGTTGAGATTGATGTGCAACTATTAGAGTTAAATAAGGATGCCACTAATACTTTAGGATTCTCTTTTCCCGGCTCTATTACTATTACAGAAAGAGGCTCTCCGGCAATACAGACTAGTACGCAGCAACAGGTAGGCACCACATCTACTATTAGCGGTGGAACTGCCATAGGAACAAAATGGTCGAATTTATTTAGAGTTCTTAACGTAAGTCGCGAGGCTTTTACCCTCTCCATCGATGCCTTAGTCCAGGAAGGTAAAGCTAAAATTCTTTCCCGTCCACGACTTGCTTGCCAAAGTGGCAAAGAAGCAGAGTTGTTAGTGGGAGGAGAAAAACCCATATTCACTACTCAGGTGGTTTCAGGAACCGGTGGTACAGGCACAGAGGTCGAATATAAAGAATATGGTATTAAATTAAAAATAAAGCCCACTGTGGTGGATGAAGAGCGTATAAAGTTAGCTTTAAATGTAGAAGTGAGTGAATTGGGTACAGTTGAGTATATCGGTAGCTCCAGTGACCGCACTGCCCAGGCCTACCCTCTTGTTAAACGCAATGCCTCTACGGAACTTTTTCTTAACGACGGCCAGACCATGGCTATAGGTGGTCTGATTAAGCAGAAAAGCGAACAGGATATCCGCAAAACTCCCTGGTTAGGAGATGTTCCCCTATTAGGTTTATTTTTTAGAAAGACAACCACAAAAAAAGGAGGCGGTACAGGCGAAAGAGGTGATACAGAATTATTTATTACCCTTACTCCCAAGATAATTTCAGCTCTTAAAAAGCAAATAACTCCTGTGGTTTCTCAAGGAGAGGAGATAAAAATAGAAAGAGCATCTTCTACGATGACAGATGTACCTCAGTCTATTGCCGGATACGCAAGTATTCTTCAGAAGCGCATTTTAGAAAAAGTAGTTTATCCTTCTGCAGCAAGAGCAGCAGGATTTAAAGGAGCAGTGGGGCTTCGGCTACATTTATCTTTTACAGGCGAACTTTTAGAAGCAAAGGTAAAGAATTCCTCGGGATATAAGATACTCGATGATAATGCCTTAGCGACAGCTAAAGAAATTTCCTCGTATCCACCATTTCCCTCCTCTATAGAAGAAAAAGAACTCTGGATAGATGTCCCGATAGTTTATAAATTAGATTAAAAAAGAATTAGGCAATGTACTTTAAACGCAGATTAATGCAAATTAAACGCAGATATACGCAGATAATTTTAGAAGAAAATCGGCGAGAATCTGCGTGTAATCTGCGAATATCTGCGTTAAGAATGTTTTAAAGGTATATATAAAAGATGGCAAAAACAGTTGTTATATTTAGCACGAAAGGCGGTGTAGGTAAGACTTTAATCGCTGCTAATCTGGCAGTAAGCCTGGGTCGGGATTTAATGAAACGCGTGTGTTTAATTGATTTAGACCTCCAGGCAGCAGGGGATATGGCGAGGTTATTAGACCTTAATCCCCAGAAAACAATGGTGGATTTTATAAATGTGCTAAAAAAGAAGCCAGAGAATATTAAGAAAGATGATTTTTTAGTAAAGAGTCCATTAGGCATTAGTTTCTTGCCAGCGGTATTAAAACCCCAGCAGTCTCCGCATTTAGAGCCCAACCACATTAAAGAGGTTTTTAGTTTATTAGACAAGGATTATGAATTTTTAATTGTAGATGCAGGAAAAAGTTTCAGTGATATTTTTGTCGCTACTTTAAATCAAGCCAACCTAATTCTTCTGGTAATTACTCCTGATATCCTTTCTATATATCAGAACAAATGGACATTAGATACTTTACAGTTTTTGCATTTTCCTTTAAATATGATTAAGGTTTTGCTTAATAGAGCTGAATCTATTTCGAGTATTAGTTGGCAAGAGATAAGGGCGAGTCTGCCCATCGATATTATCTTACAGATTCCGTCTGAAGGTAGGGTGGTGGGACAGGCAGTAAACCGTGGAGTGCCCGTAGTTATAGATAATCCAAAAGCAAAAGTTTCTCAGGCAATTAAGAAATTCGCTCAGTTATTAGCCTCTGATGAGGGCCTATATATTATAGGTCATGAGATAGACCATAAGCAGATTAAAGAAGCTGTTTTAGAAAGACCTACTGAATTCTGGCAAAAAGAGGGCTTGATTGAATCTTTAGTAGAGTCAGAGATTGATGCAGCAGACGAGATACTTTTACTTAAACGTCGCATTCATAATCGCCTTATTGAGGGGTTGAATCTAAAAAGAATGGACCTAAATTTATTTAGTGATCCTAAGAAGTCTAAAGAACTAAAGGATAAAGCAGAGATGATGGTGTCAAATTTCCTTATCGAAGAAGCAGGGGGCTTTATTTCTTCTTCGGAAGTACGGCGTAAACTAGTTAAAGAGATTCTGGATGAAGCCTTGCGCTTAGGACCCCTGGAGGATTTGCTCGCCGATCCAGAAATAACCGATATTATGGTTAATAATAAAGATGAGGTTTATATTGAGCGCCACGGAAAGATTGAGCTGACCAGTAAGAGATTTATTTCTAATGAGCAGGTAAAGACCATAATTGAACGGATTATCGCCCCTATTGGTAGGCGTATTGATGAGTCTGTGCCTATGGTAGATGCCCGACTTCCTGATGGCTCGCGTGTCAACGCTATAATACCTCCACTATCCCTCACCGGTCCATCGTTAACTATAAGGAAATTTAGAAAGGAGAGATTTAAGACAGAGGATTTAATGACCCTGAAGACTCTAAATCATAACATGGCGGATTTTCTTAAGGCCTGTGTATTATCACGCAAGAATATGATTGTCTCTGGAGGCACAGGCAGTGGAAAGACCACTGTATTAAATGTCCTTTCAGAGTTTATTCCTGATAATGAACGCATTATTACTCTTGAGGACGCAGCAGAATTGAAACTTCATCAGGATCATTGGGTAAGATTGGAATCCCGACCGCCTAATATTGAGGGTAAGGGAGCAATTACCATAAGGGAGCTTTTCCGGAATACCCTGCGTATGCGACCAGATAGAATTATTATTGGTGAGTGCCGCGGCATTGAAACATTGGATATGCTTCAGGCAATGAATACTGGCCACGATGGTTCAATGACTACGATTCATGCTAATTCCACACACGACGTCTTAACAAGACTCGATTCGATGATACTTATGTCAGGGGTAGAATTACCTATAAGGGCAATACGTGAGATGATTGCCTCAGCAATAAATTGCATTATTCATACTGCCCGCCTTTCCGATGGAAGTCGTAAGATTGTACAGATTACAGAGGTTGCTGGCATGAAGGATGAAACCCATATTAATCTGGAGGATATTTTTGTTTTTAGACAAACCGGCATAGATAGCCAGAAATATGTTTTGGGCGATTTTCATGCCACAGGTTACATACCGTCATTCCTGAAGGATATAAAAGTAAGAGGTATTGAACTCTCCGAGGGGCTCTTTAAATCTGCCTTCTAATAAAATAATGGAGATAGTTAATAGGACAAGAAATACTGTCTTAGCAGATAAAGTTGTGATTGCGGATACGCTATTTGGAAGAATAAAGGGATTGCTAGGGAGCAAGGATTTTAGATGGGGTGAGGCACTAATAATAAAGCGCTGTAATTCAATTCATACCTTCTTTATGTGTTTTCCAATAGATGTTTTATTTATAAATTCAAAAAATAAAATTATTTTTATGAAGCAGGCTCTTTTGCCTTGGCGGGTTAGCCGGATATGTTGGCAGGCAAAGTATGTTATTGAACTTCCTTGCGGAACAATTACTCATTCTAAAACCTCTCTGGGTGATGAAATTAGTTTGGTTTAATTATTGGTCTAAACTGAAGAGACAATTCCCTCCTGTTTCTTTGGCTTTAGTAAGAGATTCTTCCGCCCTTTTGGTTATACTGTTTTCATCGTCGCCAGTCCGAAAAACAGAAATACCCAGACTTATTGTTACTTTATAAGTATTATTGCCATCTTTGATGAGATATTCCTCTATATTTTTTCTTAATTTTTGCGCAACATTTAAACTGTTTGCTAAAGATGTGCCTCTCAAAATTAGGGTAATTATGTTTTTTTGCTCATCCCGGGCTACAATATCTGAGGAGCGCACCAGGTCCCTGATGACATTGGCTACTGCTTCCAGTACCAGATTTCCCACTCGCTGTCCATGACTATCATTTAGATTTTTTAATTGGTCAATCTCGATTAAAACCAGACAGAAATTCTCGCCAATTCCAGCTTTTGTGGCCATAGCGCATTCAGTTTTTAAAAGAGCATTAAACTGCTTTATGTCATACAGACCAGTTAAGCGGTCAATTCCTTCTTCAGTCTCTACGCGGTTCCTTCCTGCATTTTTAGCCTTATAGAGACCCTCATCAGCCCTTTTGATGATAGTATCTACATCATCACCGTATCTAAAAGTAGCCACGCCCAGACTTACGGTTACCTTATAAGCGTTGTCCTTATCAGTAATCCTATGTTGTTCTATGCTTTTCCTCATTTTCTCTGCAAGGCCCAGACCATCCTTTAAACCCGCTCCTCTTAAAAGAACAATCATCTCTTCTCCGCCGTATCTGGCCACCAAATCTGAGGAGCGCACCGAGGTTTTTAGAATACTGGCTACTTCTCTTAAAACCAAATCTCCTATTTGGTGTCCATAGGTATCATTGAAATGTTTAAAGTGGTCAACATCACTCATGATTACAGTAAATCTTTTTGTATGGTCTGATTTTGCCATCACGGTCTCTGCCTCAAGTAGCATTTTGAAATATCTGATATTGAATAGATTAGTAAGACCGTCGGTCACCGCCATTTTAAAGAAGTTCTGTTTTTCTACCGACACGCGCACAAAGTTATATGTACCTATGCTAAGGGAACCTACAATAAGGCTCAATAGAGGGCTAGAAACATTCAGCACTAGGCCAAACCTAAAAAGAAATAAGGTTAGAGAAAAATAAGCCACGCCTATTAAGGTAATACCAAGAGCTTCTCTAAGAGGTCTTTCTCCAAATATTAAAAATGCGGGTATAAGAGTCAGAAGAAATAAAATAAAGATATTTATCCAGTTAGGAGGGAAATAGAGAAAATTTCTGTCTAAGATATTACCTATAGTGGTGGCAATTGTTCCTATGCCCGGATATTCAGGCTGTAATGGAATCGGTTTTATATCATAAAGACCAATTGCCGTAACTCCCACAAGGCAAATGCTATCTTTAAAATCCTCTAAGTTTATATCTGCTTTTTTATTTTCTAAAAAGTCTTTATAACCATTAAGTACCTCTAAAAAACTATAATGTTTAAATGTCTCCTGCCACCTACCCAACCAGTTAATGAGCAGGGTATTTTTTTCTACCAGAGGTATTTTAATTTCCTTTTTGGCATTAGAGAGAATAAGATATCGAGGCTGTATTTCTTTAATCTTTGAATCTGTATAATCCAGAGCAAGTTTTAGGGCAACATGAGGATAAATATCTTTTTTATCTAGGAATATTAGGGGAATTCTTCTTAAAGCTCCGTCGATATCGGGGTAGATATTAATTGCACCCGTTCCTTTTAAGTAGGAAGAGAATCTTTTTAAAGGAAGGAGCGCATTTTTAATATCAAAAGAGGTATCTTGAAAGACAAAAGGAAGGTAGACATTTTTAGTCTGTTTTATTGCCTCTTCGAATAAACCGTCGTCTTCTTCTGTAGAAGGTTCAGAGAAGATAATATCAAAATAGATACTTTTTGCTCCCAATGCGGTGAGACTCTTTGAAATAGCAGCATGCCAGGATCTTTTCCAGGGCCACCTGCCAAGGCTTAAGATATCAGAATCCGTAATCTCAATAATAACAATATGGGGATTGTAAGAAAGAGTTCCTCTTAAGCGAAAAGAAAAGTCCAAAGTTGCCAGTTCCAGGCGCTTCAGGAATTCTTTTTGGGAAAGGAATAAAATTAAAGAGGCAACCAGAACGCCTAACGCTATATTAGAAAGAAGAGTCTTTTTTAATTTCAAATCTTTATTCCAGCGCTTCTACTGATACAGAAAAGGTAGTGCCTCTTACGCCTACAATAGAAGTAGGAGTTTTAACCTCAAATCTTGATTTTTCTGAATGAAGTTTTTTTGCCTTAATTAAAACTTCACCCAGCGCTAAATCTAATAATGTAGTTTGCGTTGCCTCTTTTTTGTTCTCCACCAATTCTGCTAACTTCAATTGGCTATTTTCTTTTAACTCCAGATTAGCGGTTTCCGCTGCCCCGTCTAAATTTAGAAGTGCCCAAGAGTCCTTCTTTGTGCGGATTATATCTCCCTGATTAAGCACCATCCCTACTTTTGCCGGAATCCAGGTTTTTTGCGGAGTCATTACTTCTACTGTACCTTTAATTTTAGAGACAGTAGCAATGCGCTTGCCTTCTTGAGTCAATCCCAAGGATAGCAACCCTACGGCAAAAACCAAAGCCATTACAACTCTTATTATCTTCATCGCTCTCACCTCCTAGATAAAGTATACCCTAAATATCTTTAAAAATCAATATAGTTATGATAGAATATCAAACACTAAAAATTAAAACTCCGCTTGTTATTTTTGCTTCGTAAGCTGTAAAACCGCCAAGGCTATTACAAACAAAAGGCACGTATTTACAAAAATTAGAATGCTATGTGGTTCAAGGGGTGGCTCTATGTGCGAAGGCGGCATAACTGTTTGGGCCAGCGGCCGTAATAATCTAAGGAGTACGCTAATTGCCAGACCAACTCCCGCAAGCAGTAAAAAAATTTTAATCCAGATTTTCATTTTACACCTCCTTTTTTTAGGAAGATTTCTAACTTTATTGATTATATTACTTTTATATAATTACTGTCAAGATAATTTTTGGAAATTATGAAGAATCCTTTTTCTATCTCTCCTATATTTAAATACTTAAAAAGCCCATCCAGATTTCTCTCCACTTTTTTAGATAATTGTTATGTCTTTCTATTCCAGAAAAAAGCCCAGCGGGGACCAATAAGTATTATTTGGGATATCACAGCAGAGTGTAATTTAAGATGTATTTTTTGCAATTGGTGGAAATTAAATGAAGAAGCCTTACCAGCAGAAAGAAAAGAGATTAATACTCAAGAGAAGTTGAGTATAGTTAATAAATTGGCCGACGCCGGTGTAGGTATCTTAAGCCTCTGTGGTGGAGAGCCTCTGTGTGTTAAAGATTTGGCAATTGTGGTAAAAGAAGCGAAATCAAAAGGGATGCTAGTGAATATTTCCACAAATGGCCTTTTGTTAGAGGAGAAGGCAAAGAGACTGGTTGAGACAGGTGTGGATTTTATAACTGTAAGCATTGATAGTCATAATCCAGAAATCTTAGATAATATAAAAGGCCATAAAGGGCTTTTTAACCAGATTGAAAATGGCATAAAGGCCATAAGAGATTTATCTAAAAAAAGATATATATATATAGAAGCCCGTTATTTAATTAACAAAATAAATGCCTTTTCCTTAGAGGACTTTGTAGATTTCTGGTATAAGAAGGTTGATTTCATTATATTTAAACCCATTTATAATAATCCTTTTGTTTTGTATAGGGTTCCTGAATCTATGCAGTTTCAACCCGAAGATGAAACTAAATTTAGACGTTATTTTCGTAGCTTTTTAAAAAAATACCCTGCTTTTAATAACCTATATAATCGTAAGATTCCTGATTTTTTATTTAGGCCCAAGCATTTTAATGATAAAATACTATGTTTTACCGGGATATTTTTTGCCGGACTTGATTGTCAGGGAAATTTATGTCCCTGCCATGAGTTAACTATATTTGATAATAAGCCTCTGGGGAATTT